>JAJXYP010000031.1 GCA_021780545.1 bacterium | reverse complement strand
TTCCAAGTAATCGCCGCATGAAAAAGCTTTTTATCGCGCTCCTGCCGCTGCTTTCCCTCGTTTCGGCGGCGCACGCCCAATCAGCCGCAACCGGCACCGTCGCTTCCGTCGGCGCAGCAAGCACGGCTGCTGATGCGGGCGCGCCTTCGACGCCCGCCGCGTCAGATAATGCCACCGGAACGCCGGCGACGGCCACAAGCGCCATATCCGACGCCTCCCTGGCCTCCTGCACCTTTTCCGCGGCCGATTTCGGCGCCATCCAGGCCATCCAGAACAATCCCGCGCTTTCACCGACCGAAGAAATCACCCAGGAGCTTTCGCTCCGCAAGCAGCTCCTCGGCGCGGTCCTTAATTGCGCGATCGACGACGCCCGAACTACCCAGAAAACGCTCGACGCCGCGACATCAACCGACGCCGGTGCCGCGACCCAAACGATGCTCTCGGGAAAAATCTCCGACGCCCTTAACTTTTACCAGCTTCAACAGGCCCTTCTCGCGGGCGCCGGCATCCGAGCCACGCAGACCATCGCCCAATCGACGCTCTCCTGGCGCGACGCCAACTATCTGCCGATCAAAGAAACCGTCGGCAATTTCCTGATCTGGAACGCAAACCAAAACCTCTTCAATATCGCCGGAACGCGGCTTGTCCAAACCCAGCAGGTTGTCGACTTCGTTGAAGCCGCCGCGCCGAACAGCGACCTGCAGGCAGCCCTGCAGGCGGTCGAAAATTCCTTCGCCGCCGCGATCGCCGAGAATGCGGCGGCTGGCCGCGCCATCTCCCAGCTCCAGACACCCGATGCGTCCCTCAGCATCATCCAACAGTCACTGCAGGATCTCGCCGCCACTTATCAGAAATTCGGCGATCTCAACGCCCTGATCCAGAAGCTGCTCCCGACGGGACAGGGGCAATAGAATGGCGGCATCAAACGGCAGATGATATAATGCAAGCATGTTTGCGACCACTAAAAAATCGAAACAAAAAAAACAGACGGCAGATACGCTTCGAGTAAAAGCGAAGCTTTTTGATGAAGTTGTCGCATTGATCGAGGAGAAATACCTGAGCGAGCTCATGCGCAAAACCGAAAAAGAAAGCAATATATCGCTTACCAAGGCGAAGAAGCTGCTTGCATAACGACGGCGCATAATGACAGTCTTCTTCAAGCCTACTTTCATCAAGGATTTTAATAATCTGGAATCGCACGTCCGACGGGAAGTGAGGTTCTTGTGCACCGAAATCATTCCGGCGGCACGGGATTTGAAAAGCATTTCCGGCTACGATATCAAGCCGCTTAGCGGTTATAAGAATTACTATCGGGTAAAATTCGGCGAGTACCGGATTGGGTTTAAAAAGGAAAACGATTTCATTGTCTTCATGCGCGTGCTGGACCGCAAGGATATTTATAAGCATTTCCCATAAAACAGCCGGGTACGGTCGACGACAATTTACTTCACCATCTACCATTCGCAATCAGCGCCTCGCGAAGGCAATTAAAAAGATGGCGCGATTAGACCAGTTGGCACGCGCGGAAGCGCAGAAAACCGGTCTCTTGAACACCACGGTTGATCGACGCAACACGCGCAAGCTGGCCGTTCTGGTGCGGCGTTACGGTTGGCCTGCGCCGGCCCTGGTCGGCAAATCTGCCGCGCGCGCAGCCTGGCTCTTGGCCCAACACGCGGATCTCGATCCTCTGCTGCAGCAAAGCTTTCTCGATGCAATGCGGCACTCGCAGCGCAGTACCCCTGACGAGATCACGAAGCGGTCGATCGGGCTCCTCCGGCGGCGCATCGCGTATATGCGCCTGCACTACGATTGGTATTCTCCCCGCCCGCCGAAAGGACGATCTTGTATGTTCCGGTGAGCGGCAGGGTCATCGGCCCCCGGGTCGTTGCGCTGTTATTCGTGACGCAGGATTCATTGTCCAGGGTCTCGGTGCCATCCGGATGGACGATGTTCACCGTAACGCAGCCTCCGCCGCTGGCTTCGTTATAATCGATCGTGATGATCTGCCCGGCCAACCCACGGAAGGTAAGCGTAGAAGTTACATTGGCGGCTGCGGTTGTCACGGTCACAGCAAGCCCCCCGATGGCGATACCGTAGTGAGCATTCGCGTCCGCAAAGTAATCGTCCGGTGCAAGAGTTTTGTTAGTGCCGGCCTCATAGAGATCCGTATACGCGCCCCCGTCGTTGGAGCTCAGAGGGGCATATTTTTGAGATTCGAGCGCAGACGTAAGTTCATACGTCGTTCCATCCGTTTGGTACGTATAAAATTGCCCCGTCGAGGAAGTATTAACGGGATCAACCGGCCATGCACTTATTGGAGGACTGGCCGAAAGCTGGCTGAGGTCGACCGGGATCCAGCCGCTGCCGTCAGTAAGCCGATAGGTCGATGTCGCAGCGCAGTGATACTGGTACGGGGAAGGAAGCAGGGTAAGTCCGAGGCCTTGGCACTGATCTCCCGCGGAGCTCGTCGCCGCGGGATCAGGGAGGGAAACGTATATCACCGAAGGCGTGCCAAGAGAAAATGACGAAGCCCCGCCCTGACCGATTGAATAGAGGCTGAGTACGGATGCGATGGTGTTCGTGTCCGAAACCCGATTTAAGCAGTTCTATCAAGGTAAACGCCCTGCGAAACATAGCATAATTATACAAAACTCCCCGGAAAGACGCGGTCGTCCTTTCGGGGAGTTTTGTATTGTTTCGTTTTGCTGAAAAAACAGGTTCGAGCTACAGCACCGCTTCCTTGAGAAGCTTCCCTGCGCGGAACTTTGGCTTCACCGACGCCTTGATCTGGATCTTCTCGCCGGTTTTCGGATTACGGCCCTCGCGCGCGGCGCGCTTCTGGACCCGGAACGTGCCGAATCCCGCAATCGCCACCTCCTCGCCATGGCCCATCGTTTTCACGATCGTTTCAAACACGGCGTCGACGGCCCGCTCGGCGGCGGCTTTGGTCTCGATATCCGCGGCCTTCATGACCGCCTCAATCAATCCTTTTTTGTTCATAATAGTTTCATCTATGGTCCGACCTTTGGTTTACCTTCTGTAAGTATAGCAAAATAAGGGGTTTTGCAACATCCCCCGGCCGGAGGCGAGGCGCGGACGAGACAAATGCCCCCAAAACCAAAACGGCACCCCCTTTCGGGAGTGCCGTCTGGTTTCCGTCCGGCCGTCACAAGCAGCCGGAAGAGGACTATCAGACAAGGACTATGTACCTTGCGAGAAGGTCACGGAGTTCAGGTTGATCGGAGTGAGAATGGTCGACGGCAAGGTAACGCCAGTCGTGACATTGTTGTTGTTATCAACGCCATCGGTGTACGTAATGTCACCCGTGGCATTAATTGTCGCACTCAAGTTCACGTAGTTCTGGCCTGATGCCACGTTCATATCGTTATCATTCGCGATCAGCGTGAAGTTCACCGGACCCGGATTCACCTGGTAACCGCCGATGCCAGTGCCAAAGACGAATGTCGCCGTGTTGGCCGTGGTCGTCGCCGGAGTGTATTGCGTATTGCCATCGTACAGCACCAAGCTGCCCGGCGTGGTCGACGTTACCGCCGTACCTGCGAGCGTAACTTTAACTGTATTCAGAGCAAGCGCACCACTATTCGCAGCCGTAAATGTCAGCGTCGCGAGTTGATCGCTCGGGAGTTTCGCGCGACCAGAGATCGCGCCAAGCGGCGCAGCGCTAAACTGCATGACGTTGCGAAGAACGGTCTGCGTATTACCATAAGCGCTGTTAAGCGTAATCTGCGCCGTCTTACCCGACGTCGCACCCGTCGCCTGGACCGTCTGCGTCGAGGTGCTGTTATTCGAATCAGTCGTCGTCACGATCTCAAAACGGTGAGCGCTGTTATCGGTCACGTTTCCTGCCGTGTACGAGTTCGCATTACCCTTCAGGGTTACGACAAGCGTCCCACCTTGCGGGATAATGAACGGACTCGTGTTACCGAACGAGAACTGATAGAGGTACGCCGTCTGAGAGGCATCGGCACCGAGATAGTTCGCGGAGCCGCTACCGATCTGAGTCGCTCCATTCCAAAGCGTCAAGGTGTTAAACGAAGGATTGACGTTGGCCGTCGAAGTCGCCAGAACATCGGCAACGATCAGATTCGTTACGCGCGTCTGTTCAATGTTCGTGGTGTCCGTAAAGCTGTACTGACCCAGAATGGTGCTCGGCGATCCCATGGCGACCTGACCTGCGGCCGGCTGGTTGGAGTTAGCCGTAACCGAGATCGTCGACCCCGAACCGTTGAAAGTCAGGGCCTGGCCATTAACGTTGCCACTCGGCAAACCGATCGAGCTGAACGAAACCTGACCCGTCCCGGAAACACCGGTCAAAATAGTGGCCGGCGAAACCGTTCCGTTAGCGCTCGAATTCGTATCGGCATAGACATCGACGTTAACCGTAGTACCCTCCGGGATGCTGAATGAAGTACCCGAAAAGGTGTACTGCTTTCCCGGCGTGATGTAACCCTTCGTCGTGCCGAACTGGGCGCCATTCACCATAAGCTTCAGATTCGCAAAATACGAACTGTTCGCCTGGACGGTGATGTTGTTGACATTGATTCCTTCGGCCGTCGACGCCGTGAGGGCGTACGAACCGATGCGCTGATCGGAAACGTTCGGGGCAACCGACTGGTTACCCAAAGCCCCGTTCTGATTCGCCGTCAGCTCGGAACTGACCAATGTCACCGGGTTGCCGGACGCCGGAGCTGAATTACCGGACGCGCTCGAGATCATGCCCTGCAAGTTGTTTGTTTCTCCAACGAGAGAGGCAGTGATTGTTCCGAAATCGGCCGTTGACTGCACGTCTGCCTTGAGGGTCAGAACGCGGGTAGTGTTCGCCGGAACCG
>JAJXYP010000042.1 GCA_021780545.1 bacterium | reverse complement strand
CTCGATTACGCCGCGGGGATACCGGAGCCGGTCAAGCATTTTCACCGCCATCTTCGCCCCGATATATTCGTGCTGATAGAAGGTGGAGTCCGGCCCGTCCCCCTTTTTTGAGCGCGGCTTACCGACATCATGCAGGAGCGACGACATCCGGATCTCGAACGAATAATCCTGGCCCGCGGCGTAATCGAGCGCACGAATATTGTGCTCAAATACCGAATACACATGATGCTTATTCTGGCCAACCCCGATCCCTTCGCGAAGTTCGGGCAGGATGAATTTCAGAAGGCCCAGATCCTCAAGGAGAAGGACGCCCCGCGCCGCTCCGGGCGTCATGATGATTTTCGTAAATTCATCGCGGATACGCTCCTTGGCAATCGCCTCAAGCTCCGACGCAAGCTTGGCCGCAGCCGCCCGCGTCGCGGAATCGATCTCGAAATCAAGCTCGACCGAAAACCGCACCGCGCGCATCAGGCGCAGAGCGTCCTCGGCGAACCGCTCCCCCGGATCGCCGACCGTCCGCACGATGCGCCGTTCAATATCGCGCTCGCCGCCCCACGGGTCGACGATGCGCCCCGCTAAATCCATTGCCATCGCGTTTACCGTGAAATCCCGCCGCGACAAATCCTCTTCTATCGTTTTCGCAAAGGCAACCACATCCGGGTGCCGCTTGTCGCGGTATCCGCCCTCGATCCGGTAACTCGTTACCTCAATGACCGCCGTCCGTGGATCTTTCGATTCTGTCTTTACGCCGACGGTGCCAAATGCGTTTTCGTACACGCTATCCGGGAACAGAGCCTGGACTTCGTCGGGCTTCGCATTTGTCGCGACATCCCAATCCTTCGGCTCGCGCCCAAGGAGGATGTCCCGGACGCAACCCCCGACAAGATGCGCCTCAAAACCCCCTGTCGCCAGCCGGACGCATAAATCACGGACCTCATCGGGAACCGCGATGGATTTCTTTTTGTTCATGGTATTTGTGTTCCGACAGCGGCGGCAGTGGTGGTGGTTGCGGCGGCGGCAGTGCGGGCTACCGGATTTCGGCGCCAAACTCACGAATAGTCGCCTCCTCTAACTTTTTATGCAACAGGTCGACTTCTTCGTTTGTAAGCGTCCGGTCAGCCGCGCGGTAAATAACGCGATAGGCATAACTCTTCCGGTCGGCGCCGAATTTCGCTTCGTTTTCATATTCGTCGATCAGCTCGACCTGCTCAACCAGATCTCCGGCGATGTCGCGGACTAAATCGAAGTAATCGTTCGGAGAAAAACGCTTCGGCACGACGAACGAAATATCACGGATCACCGGCGGATATTTGCTGACCTCCGCGAATTTCTGCCCAAGGTGAAGCTGCTTCTTAACCCGTTCATCGGAGGACCAAAGCAAACGAATGTCGGGGAGCTCCATGCTCATAATCGCGAGGCGCTCCAGCCCGAACCCGAACGCCCAGCCGTTATATCCTTCAACGCCGAAATTCTTCAGTACGCTCTGTTTCGGCATTCCGCCGCCCAGGATTTCCAGCCACTGCCCCCCGACCTCAACCTCCACCTGAAGCGAAGGATCGGTGTATGGGAACGCGTCATCGAGGAAACGATAGCGGACATCTTCGCCGAAAAGCCCCTTCACAATCCGGCTCAGGACGTCGCGCAAATCATCGAGCGTGACCTGCCGTTTCGCCGCGGGCGCCAGATACAATCCACCGAACTGATGGAAAATATTCATATGTTTCCGATCAATCTCGTCTTTCCGGTAAACCTTGCCGTAGCAAACGACCCCCAACTCATCGCCCTTCGCAATCCGCGCCTTCACCTCGGGCAGGTTAAGGTAGTAATACCACATCACCGTATCGTGCGTGCGCAGAATGTTCCGGTCGTCCACATAATAAGTGTCTGAACGGCTGCGCGCCGGGTGATCGGACGCGAAGTCAAAAAGATTGAAATTGACGTCGGCCGGCACCACTTCCGGAATCACTACATTGTCGAATCCGGCAAGAACCGGCAGCTTCCGCACGATTGTCACAATTTCCATAAGCGGACTCCCGTCGGTCCGGGAAAGATCCGGCAGCGCGAGATACCGCCTGATTCGGGCCGCTTCGGCATCCGTCCGACCCGCCAGGTCCTTCAGCGCAGCCTCCTGCTCGGTTAATAAAATTGGGTACTCCATACCGATGAATGTATCATGTTTCCGGCATAGCTTTCAAATACCAAACTCCCCGTCCGGGTCGAAGCGGAGGGGAGTTGGTGATAATGCTAGTCGCCGATGGGATGATGGTTCGCGCCTAAGCTTTTTCGAACCTCCCGGCATATGCCAATGGTGGCGGACCGGCATGGAAAGAGCTAGATTTCGTATTTATTTTTTCTTCAAAAAGAGATGTCACATGAATGGTTGTTTTTAGTTCGTAGTGTTATGTCGTTCGTCATTATTTTCTCGGCCTTTGTTTTCAATGTTGGCGGTTGCGCCGGCGGGCCCTGCGGCGCATCCCCAACATCTCTATACTACAGACCTTTATTTTTTTTCTTTCAGTGCTCCCGCGCAAGACGCGGTCATCCGCCTGTTATGGCGTAATTTTTTCTATACCACCGGCTTCAACTATCGTGCCCGAGCTGCTTTTCGCGAAGATCACAACAACATCGCCGGGATGAATGACCGTATTATCGGGGAAAACCGTATCAGAAGCAACGAGGATTGTTGACGTATCGCCCAAAAGCTGCCCTTGAATAACAAAGCCATCCGGCAAAACCGCAATCACCTGCCCGCGCCTGATGTTCGCCGGGACCAATAAGCCGCCGTCCGGATAATATTCGCTCAACAACGGGATTTCCCGGGGAATCGACGAGTCGAAGAACGTCCGATAAAACGAAGTCCTGATAAAGAGGAAACTCATACTGCCCACGAGGAAAAACGCTCCCAGCACGGAATAAAAGAGCGGCCACTGGTATCCGAAAGGATACCGTTGGGCCAGAATGGCAAGCATCACGACGAAAATTCCCGAAAGGCAAACCAAAACCCAGGGCAAACCGGTAAAAATGGCATACCATCCTTGAAGACCGAACATGGGCACGAACCATTCTCCGGTTTTCCGAAGGAAAAAGACAACAAAACTGATGAAAAACACGGCCGCCAGGATGACGATCGTGATTGCGAGTATCGCCAACGCCCCGCGCAGCATGAAATACCATCGTGGACGCATTTTAACGTCTCCACTTTTGATGGCTGACATGATCTCCTCCCCTACGTGATGCTCCGGCGGCATGCTGTTAAAAAATAGTATTAGTTAATTGATTATTGTTTTTCGGCCAGAAACGTTTTAAGGAGCGCCTTCCCTCGCTGCAGGCGCACCCCGACCGTTGAAACCGGTATCCGCAAAATATCCGCGATGGCCTTATAATCCATGTCTTCGAGATAATACAAAACAAGCGGGTCGCGATATTTCGGATCCAGCTGCCCAAGCGACTTCTCGAGCGTTTCTCTGATTTCGCGCTGCGTCACCGCTTCCTCGGCCGTCTCCTTGGCAATCGGATGCGGGAATAATACGTCGACGTAAAAAAGAGAGATGTTGCCCCGTTCTTTATTCCGTTTCTTCAGCGCATTCACAAATTCGTTGTGCGCGACGCGATAAATCCAGGGGGAAAAGCGGCGGTTCGCATCAAAACTCTTGATGTTGACGTATACCTTAATGAAGACCTCCTGTAAAAGATCCTTGACATCATCGCCCCCGAAGAGGAACCGTTTGGCGTACCGGGCCATTTTCGGCTCGTATCGTTCGATAAGGAAGCGGAATGATTCTGCATCGCCCGCCTGAACCTGCACCGCGATTTCCTCGTCGGTTTTTTCTGGCGTCATGGACCTTATATAACTACTACGACTCAAGAACAGTTTTTATTTCACGGGGAAACTGGCCTAAAACATGTGAGTTTCGTCTATTGCTCCCATAACCCGATATGTCTCGACGAGAGCGACGATCATCTTTTGGTAGTGCTCAATGTCGCTATTCGACAGTGCGCGACCCTTTCGGTCTTTCAGCCATTTCTGGGCCGGTTGATAACCGCCGATCCAAAAGTTCCAAGCCGCCTCCGGCACGCCGCCGAAATATTGCTCCTTGTTGATATACACGTTGCCGTCTTGGTATTTGACCGTCTCGACGACATTCGAGCCCGCGATGGGGTATGTGGTTATGAGCCGATTTACTTTCGGCGATTCGAGCAGGTGCAACTCCCGTAATTCTTTTCCGAACGCGACAAGCGTCGTAAATTGGTTTTTGTCTTTTGAATACGGCACGCGCGGAAAATCTATCTTGAGAAATTCTTTATACTTTTCGCGGTATCTCGGCGAGTGCAGGACGGCGTAGATATAATCGAAAATATCTTCCGGCGAAACTGGGCCGATAATTTTTTCAATCTTGGCGACAATTCTTTTTTCAAGATTTGGCTTGCGTGCGCCATCGACAGGATAGAGATATAGAGGGAATATATATCCCCATTCTTTCGTCTGTAGTGAAATCGCACCACTTTCAATCATCCATTTTGTTGCCAAAATATGCTGGAAATCAAAAGTACTTTGTTGCCTCACTGTTATTAATCCTAGGTTATCCTTCAAAAAATGTTTTGCAGTATCGTAACGAGACCTGCCAATAAATCCGCCGGATTGGCTTTGCAGTATGCTATGGCGAACATCAAAGGGACGATACAGGACGTCGATTTTTGAAAAATCTTTTTCGAGACTTGATTTAGCTTTTGCTACACTCCAGCCAGATGTATCTTTGAGATGATACTTGCTTCGTAATTCATCAATGGAGTCGGTTTGGAAATCCTGCAAGGTATTTTCTAACTCCCGATTGTTAAAGCGCATTGATAGAGCATCGTTTTTTGTCTGTATGCCCGAATTGTAGAATGTCATCAACTCATCAATACCAAAACCCTCACGATATTTCTCTTCAGAATCAAAATCTTTTGGAACAAAGAAATATGACGGCTCCACATATTGCAATTTTACCCACTTAATCGAGTGCATATCATTTGCATTGAGAGCCGCAAATTTGTTTTCGCGGGTGCCGTAGAATTGAGCGTGATGCACCGAGCCGAGGCCACGTTTGACACCCTCTTTTCGTACGAGAATAGATATCGCTACGCCAGATCGGAA
>JAJXYP010000053.1 GCA_021780545.1 bacterium | reverse complement strand
ACTGGTACTCGAGCTATCGCGTCGTGCTGCTCGTTATTCTTTTTCTTGTTTTATCTTAAACGGGTCGGATTTTTGGGGAGCGGAAGCCGCTCGGCGAAGCATTTTCTTTTTCCGCCCGCCGCTTCCAGCCGTAAAGCATCTTGCCGACCTCTTCAATTTCCGGCGCGAGCTTTATGAAGTGAGCTTCTTCAATGCCGTTCAATTCGAAGAGCGCATAGAGCATGAATTTCAGCAGGTCGTTTTTTGCGATCGCCTTTCCGATGATTGCTCCGCGTTCCTTTTCGGGGGAAAACTGAGCGCTTGCCGTGAGTTCGACGATTTCCGCGAAGAGCGAATCAATTCGCACACCAAGCGAATAGCGGAGCATTTTCGGAATATGCGGAGTTACGGCGTGCCATGCCTTATAAACATTCAATAATTTCACGGCGATCCCTGAAAGCTTTAATGGTTGGGAGCGAAGCATCTATTAATAAGCTTATATAAGCAAAATATTATGGATTTATCAAGCAAAAATGATACGTATAATTCGTATACCATCATCCCTTCGTTTGATGAGATAGTTTCCTTTAAAAATCTCTTCGCCAGCTGGCGTGAATTCCGGAAAGGAAAATCTCGAAAGGAGGATGTCGCCGAGTTTGAGCTTCGGCTTATTCCTCATCTTTTATCGCTACATCGCGATCTCGCCTCCGGGTCTTATAGGCACGGCGGCTACGTCCATTTTAAGGTAAACGACTCGAAACCGCGGGACATTCACAAGGCAAGCGTGCGTGATCGGGTGGTGCATCATGCCGTCTATCGAGCGTTGTATCCGTATTTCGACCAACGATTCATTTTTGATTCGTATTCTTGTCGGAACGACAAAGGGACTCATCGCGCTCTCGACCGATTTTCATCATCCGCACGGAAGGAGGGGTTGAACCATACCCGGACGGTCTGGGTATTGAAGTGCGACGCGAAGAAATTCTTTGCGTCGATCAATCACGAGGTTCTGGTCGCGATGCTTCGTCCGCACATTCGGGATACACGATTAATGGCAATCCTTCGGGAAATCATTGATAGTTTTTCTTCCGATGACGATACGCGGGGCATACCGCTCGGAAATCTCACGAGTCAGCTTTTGGCGAACGTGTACCTCAATCCGCTTGACCACTATATAAAGAGAACTCTCCACGCGCAGCACTATATCCGCTATGCCGATGATTTCGTGATTTTATCGGCACAGAAAGAGTATTTGAAAGAAGTCTTTCCGCCCATCGCCGATTTTCTTTCGAACAATCTCCGCCTTTCGCTTCATGAAACAACGCCGGTACTTCGCACTGTGGCGTCGGGCATCGATTTCCTTGGATGGGTGCACTTCATCGATCATCGCGTGATACGGAGAAAAACGCTGGTAAAGATGCGCCGCGCATTCTCTTTAAATGCATTTCCGGAAACCATAGCCTCGTATCTTGGTATGCTTTCTCACGGGAATACAGCTCGCCTTCGCGATGAGTTGTTTAATCTTTTGGATTATGACATAATCGAGGCATGAAGGAGCGCATTATGATCCGTGAGGGGGATCAGGAATCCAGCGCAGACAAGGAAAAAGTATCTGGCGAAGCTTCGGCGCGGGAAGCGCGATTCGGACACGAAGAGGCGGTGGAGTTTGTGGGGAGGCACCGCGATTTTTTTGAACACTATGCACGCGGGGAAGTGAATGTAAAGCCCGCGCCTGCGGGACTCGACACGTTTGCATTCGATCTCCAATCAAATGACATTTATGTTAATTCCCGCTTCTATCGCGAGCGGGGATTTTCCGATGAGAAAACCACATTCGCCACCCTTCATGAAATAGAGCACTTCAAGGAAAAGGCTCAGGTTCTCGCCGAGCGGGGCGGTCAACGGACATTCGAGCGATATATGAGCCGCATAAAGAATTCCCGGGCCTACGGGCTCATGGATAATTGCGTAGCCGATATTCGTGAGAATCGTGCTGTTATCTCGCGTACGAACCAATCATTCGCGGATATCGAGTCATCGCTCTATCGCGAGGATCTCTTCAAGGAAACGGACTTCCGCTCACAACCGAAACACATCCAGCTTTCACAGGCGTTGCTGCGGGAGAGTCGCGTGCCGGGCGAGGCATGCGATGTCGCGCCGGAAGTACGCGAGAAACTTGATGCTTTGCATGGGATCGCTTCAAAGGACGGCACGAAACTCCTCGACGCCATGACGGACCCTTCGACGCCGATGTCTTTGCGGCTGAAACTTCAGGATCGCTATATTTGGCCCGCGGTCGATGAGTTGCTCAAGAAGGATATGGAGGATGAAAAAAAGAAACAGCAGCAGAACCAGGATCAGCAGGGGCAGGGACAATCCGGGGAACAGGGGAATAATCAGAGTCAAGGCAAAGAAGGCCAAGGAGGTGGGCCTCAAAAGCCGCAGAAAAAAGGTAGGTTTGGGAAAAAGGATAAGAAAAAAGAAGCCCCTAGCGGCGGGGGTAAGGGCGAAAAAGACGAGGCGCCGTCCGATCCGAATGAGGTATTCAAAGGCGCTTATGAAGATGCCGAAAAGAAAGTAATGAATGCGGTGCCGATTGAGGATGTGGAGAAAGCATTTAAAGATTGGAACGAAGGAAACGGTGATCCGCTTGAACGCGCCGATCGGGAATATGCGGCGAAGCTTGGCGTCAAAAAAGAGGAGCTTGATAGATACCGTAATATCGTGAAATCCCTCGAGGATATGAAAAATCCCGAAACTAATCAGAGCGTGATTGAAGAACTTCGGATTCTCATCGAACGGATTATCGCCCGACGCCTCAAACCCGTACCCGCACCGAGGTACCCGATGGAAGAAGGGGAGGATCTCGTTGAAGCGGGGCAGCTTGTTTCCGATGTGAAGGCCGGAAATCTTGAACCCAAGGTATGGGAAACGGCGGAGACGCGTGAACGACCCGGAAAGAAATTTGGGGAAGTGGAAATTACGCTCGTGTGCGATCGCTCGGTGAGTATGTCGGGGCAGAAGCTTTCCGAGCAGCGTAAAGCCGCCGTGCTCCTTATGGAGGCACTGAGAGATTTTGCCGAGCGTTGCGAGGAGGAGCGGACTAACGTGGACAAACCATTAGAGGTGCGTTTCGAAGTGTATTCATTCCAGTCATCATCGGAGGATGAGACGCCCCTCAAAAAGATGTCGAAGGAGCTTGGAGAGAAGGAGCGGATTGAGGTCGCGACGAAGCTTTCATCTGTTGAGAGTAACGCTAGCACCACCGATTTTATTCCATTGGAAACGATAGGAAAACGTCTTGATTCGGATAATCGGAAAAAGATTACCGATGGGGAATTGAAGAAAATCGTTATAGTGTTTACGGATGGAGAAAGCGACGATCGGGAACGGGTAAAGAAAATTCTTCAAAAGCTGCGCGAACAGGGAGTCGTGGCGATTGGAGTAGGGATTACTGAAGGAGGAATAGCCGCACTGACGACTTATGCTCCGGACGCAAAGCTCGCCGAAAAGGCGGAACAGCTTGGCAGAATACTGGGGGAGTTACTGCAAGAACATTTGGCGGACGTATAAATCATAAGGGTGGAGTTCTTCAATTCCTGCTTTAAGAGCCAGACTCGTCGTGGTAGGCGCGTATGCTATAGTGTACCAATATGGAATCGGAGCCGCGGAAGAAACGGAGCGGATTTGGACGCCTGCTTCGCATTCTAGGTCCCGGTCTTATCACCGGCGCGGCTGACGATGATCCGTCCGGCATAGCGACCTACTCGCAGACCGGCGCGCAGTTCGGATACGGCCAGCTTTGGACGGCCGTTTTTATGCTGCCGCTCATGATTGCGGTACAGGAGGCCTGTGCCCGGATCGGACAGGTGACCGGAAAGGGCCTTGCAGCAGTCATTAAAGAGCGGTACTCCCGCGGCGTGGTTTTGGGCGCGGTGATGCTGGTGCTCGTCGCCAACACCATCAATATCGGCGCCGATATCGGGGCGATGGCCGCGGCGACCCGGCTCGTGATCCCAATCAACCTCGTCCTTTTAACGCTCTGTTTCACCGCCGTCATCCTGTTCCTCGAAATTTTCACTTCATACCGCGTCTATGCCCGCATCCTCAAGTGGCTCGCGCTCGCGCTCGCGGCGTACGTTGTCACGGCGCTCATGGTTGCCGAACCCTGGCCGACGCTCCTGCGCGCTACGTTCGTGCCGCATCTGGAATTCAATTTCGCATTCCTCTTTATCATTACGGGGGTGGTGGGAACGACCATTTCGCCTTACATGTTTTTCTGGGAGGCGAGTGAGGAGGTTGAAGAAGAGCGCGAGAGGCACGTGCGGAAACCTGAAGGGCGGCCGGCGTTAAGCTGGAGCGATGTCCGCCGTATGCGGACGGACAATGCGATTGGCATGATTGTTTCGAATATCGTAACGTGGTGCATCATCGTGACGGCCGCAACTGTTCTCTGGAGTCACGGGGTCACCGATATAGCCACGGCTGCCGACGCGGCGAAAGCGCTCGAGCCACTCGTGCGGACCTTCCCGCATGCGGGCTATCTTGCAAAGGCGATCTTTTCCGTGGGCGTCATCGGTCTCGGGCTGCTCGCAGTGCCGGTCCTTTCCGGTTCCGCGTCGTACGCGGTCGCGGAAGCTTTTAATTGGAAGGAAGGCCTCAACCGAAAATTCCGCCGCGCCCACGGATTCTACGGCGTCATCACGGTCGCAACCGTTATCGGCCTGGCCATTAATTTCATTGGCATCGATCCAATGAAAGCGCTTGTCGTTGCGGCCGTGATCAACGGAGTCGTCGCGGTTCCGCTCATCGCGCTTGTTGCGCGGATCGCGAATGACCGGTCGGTGATGGGCGAATTCAAAAGCGGATGGCTTTCGAACGTATTCGTCTGGCTGACGTTTGTCGGGATGGCCGCGGCGGCCATCGGTATGTTCGCGGCGCGGTAGGGCTGCCCCGGGGCAATACTCTGCGGCCGGAACGCGGCGCGGCCGGTAGCTACATCTTCCTGCTGTCATAGGCCCAGTGCAAAAGGGCTTGGCGTTGGCGCCGGCGGCAGGATAGGTCGCCCGGCCGGCAATGCCGTTTGATTTGGGCGATGTGGCGTCGGATGGCCTTCCACCGGCGGATTTGCAGGTCGTCGTATCCCGGCATGCGCCGCCCGCGGTAGTACCGGCAGTACCATTGGAACCATCCCCGCGGGTCTTCCGGCCGGATCCATCCCTTGCGCCGCCAGACCGCGAGCGGCTGCGACGCTTTGACGCCGAAGAAGTTCATGGCCGGATCGAGATC
>JAJXYP010000024.1 GCA_021780545.1 bacterium | reverse complement strand
GGCGACCTGCCGATGTCCTGGGAGTTGGCCTGGGAGGAGGCGCGTTTTATGATTCGTCCGACGTCGTTCAAGCACACCGGATTTTTTCCGGAGCAGGCGGCGAATTGGGAGTGGATTGCGCGTCGGTCGGCTCCGGACCGGGCGGTGCTGAACCTGTTCGGATATACGGGTATTGCAAGCGTGATTGCGGCGAAAGGCGGTGCTTTCGTGACGCACGTTGACGCGTCGCGCCAGAGCAATGAATGGGCGAAGGAAAATGCGCGGCTGTCGGAAGTTTCCGAAGGCGCGATTCGCTTTCTTGTCGACGACGCCCTGAAATTCGCAGCTCGCGAAGCGCGGCGCGGCGCTTCGTATGACGGTATTATTCTCGATCCGCCGGCGTTCGGCCGCGGACCGAAGGGAGAGGTTTGGCGGATTGAAGAAGGTTTGCCGCGGCTCCTTTCCGCGCTTGCGGAAATCTGGAGCGAACGGTCCGGATCATTCTTTTTGTTGAATGGTTATGCGGCCGGTTATGCCGCCGCCTCGTTTCGGCAGGCGGTGGAGGGCGCTTTTCCGAAAGCATCGATTGTCGCCGACGCGGAATGCGGCGAGCTGCATGTCGCGGAATCGGGGCCGGTTGGCCGGGTGGTGCCATCGGGAATTTTCGTGCGGTTCGGGGTGTAGCGGCCGGCACCTATCTGCATGGAAGATATTCAACCTTGCTTCTCGTAAATATTGATCAGGCCGAGGTCGGCGCGGTGACCCTGATTGTATTTCTGCGCATTATCGGTAAATTCGTGCGCGACCTCGAATATCACCGGATAGAATTTCTGGGTATGCCTGCTGCGCCGCGAGCGATCAGAGGCACGCTCCCGATTCGAGGGAGCTCGCTTTGCCCATTGCACAATGCCATATCCATAGCTTGGATTCACCGAGGGGTGATTACAAGCTATTGAACCATTACGCGGGGGGTGACAATATCAATATTATGTGCTAATCTGTGTCTGGCAGTCGGGTAAAATCGAAAAGGAGAAAAAGTGTTTGAAAAATGGGGAAATATCGAGCAGGAATTGCTGGTAGTTCAAGACCGGCAGATGCCGTCCAGTTATGAGCCAGGAGAACATCCCTTGCGTAGAATTTTCATCGACTACACACGGGAGAAGTTTCTCTTTATTTCTCAACCCGAGAGTGGCGCTGCCGCCGGCGGCAACTCTGCCTTCGTGCGATTCACCGACGAGGAAAACATTCGAACAACGACCCGGGCGTGGTTTCTTCGCCGAGGGTTCTCTGATGGGCGGTTGGATGAAAAGGAGGTCGGACATCTTGCGGACGCCCTTGTGGCGCTTGGTAAGTTGTTCGCGAGCAAGCCGATGTTCCTCTTGCCGCCCTCTCCCTCTTAGAAGGTATCGAAAAGCGTGCGAGAAAAGCCCCGACCTTGTGTCGGGGCTTTGTTTGGTTTTCTAAAAAAATCACCGTCAGCTTTTGCGGCAGATTTCACTTCCTGCTAGTCCCTGGCAATTTTTTCAAATTCGTGATAAAATATGCGATATGGAAGCAAACTCCAAAAATCGGGAATCCCGGCCGCCCGTTGTCGTGGTTATGGGACACGTCGACCATGGCAAAACGACGCTCCTCGACTATATTCGCAAGGCGAGCGTTGCGGCGCGCGAGGCAGGCGGCATAACGCAGGCGGTTGGCGCCTATGAAATCGTCCACGGGACGGGCGCCGCGGCGCGCAAGATAACATTCATCGACACGCCGGGCCACGAGGCGTTCCGCGCGATGCGTTCGCGCGGGGCTCAGGCGGCCGATCTCGCGATCCTCATCGTTGCTGCAGACGAAAGCGTAAAACCGCAGACGCGCGAGGCGATTACTATTCTGCAGGAAGCGAAGATTCCGTTTGTGGTGGCGCTCAATAAAATTGACAAGGCGAATCCGGCGGCGGTCGAGAAAACAAAAGGCGACCTGATGTCGGCCGGCGTGATGCTCGAAGGTTACGGGGGTCAGATCAGTTGGCACGGCATTTCTGCGAAAACGGGAGAAGGGGTGGACGACCTGCTCGACCTTGTTCTCCTGGCGGCCGACGTCGAAGATCTTTTCTGCGATCCGGCGGCGCCGGCCAGCGGATTCGTGCTGGAGGCGTTGCGGGATCCGCGGCGTGGCGTCGAAGCGACCGTTATTTTGAAAAACGGCGTCCTGCGGCGCGGCGACCGGATCGCGACGCCGTCCGCGTCCGGCAAGGTGAAAATTCTCGAGGATTTTTTGCGGCGCGCGGCGCCTTTGATTGAGCCGTCGGCGCCGGCGATTGTCATCGGCTTCGAATCGCTTCCGAAAGTCGGCGAACCTTTTACGGCGGGCGAGGCTGCGGCGGCAAGCGCGATGAAAGCCGCCGTGTCTCCGGTTCGCCCGGCGGGCGTTTCGACGGCGGTTTCGGGCGCGGCGGGTTCCGCGTCGGCCGGCGGCGCCGCAAAATCGGCGTTCAATATCATTCTTAAGGCATCCGATGCAGGCTCGCTCGAGGCGCTGTCGGTCGTGATTCAGGGGGTGAGCGGCGCCGCGGAGAAAGGGCTTGCCATTGTCGAAGAATCGGTAGGCGACGTTACGGACGGCGACGTGCGCCATGCGATGGCGACCGGATCGATTATCATCGGATTCAAGACTCGCATCGACAAAGGGGCGCAGAATCTCGCCGAAGCGCAGAGCGTGAAAATCATCACATCGAAGATTGTCTACGATCTGGAAAAAGCGGTTGGTGAATTTCTGGAGCGTGGACAGGAAGCGACAGCGGGGGAGCTTGAGATTCTGGCCATTTTCAATCAGGAAAAAACGGACAAGCAACTGGTTGGCGGGCGGGTCCTGCGCGGCTCGTTCCGCACCAAAGCCGGCATCGAAATTGACCGCGCGGGCACGCGGATCGGCGCCGGGCGCGTGATTGAATTGCGGGAGCGCAAAGCTGAAATTCCGAGCGCGGACGTCGGAAAGGAAATCGGCGTTCTGCTGAACGCGGGAGTTCCGGTCCAGGTCGGCGACCGTTTGGTTATCAAAAAGTGACGCAGGCGTAATTCTCAGGAGATGAGATTCTTCCGTTCCGAGCGGGTATCGAAACTGATTAGGGAGCACCTTGGCGCGCTCCTGGCCCGCGAGGTTGAATTTCCCGAGGGGACGCTTGCGACGATCACGGGCGTCGAAGTAGACCGCAAGCTTGAACACGCAAAGGTTGAGGTGAGCGTTATCCCGTCGGCGCGCGCCACGGCCGTCCTTGCGGTGCTCGATCGCCGCGCGGGGGAGCTGCAGTACCGGCTGACGAAGATCATCAATATCAAGCCGATGCCCCATATCAGCTTCGCTCTGGACTGCGGCTACGAACATGCTGCCGCCGTCGAAAAGAGGATTCTCGAAAACGGAGCGGAGGGGGACGCGGAACAAAAAAAAGGACCACGCGATGAATCAAGATGATTTTCCCGACGGTTTTCTCTGGGGTGCCGCGACGTCGAGCCATCAGGTTGAAGGCGGTACTCGTAACCAGTGGAGCGAATGGGAGCGTTCGCCCGAGCGGCTGGCTCGGCTTGAGCGGGAAGGCTTGATTGCCCGGTACGGACGGGAGAATTTCATCTCCGGAGCCGCTGCGGACCACTATCACCGTTTTGAATCCGATTTTGCCCTAGCGAAAGAGCTGGGGCATAACGCCACGCGAATTTCGATCGAATGGTCGCGCGTCGAGTCGCGCGAAGGAGAATTTAACGCGGTCGAAGTCGACCATTATCGCCAGGTCATCGCTTCCATCCGGCGCAACGGTATGGTGCCATTCGTCACGCTGTGGCACTGGACGTTCCCGCTTTGGTTCCGTGACCGTGGCGGATTCGGCCGGCGGGGGAACGTCCGATATTTCGCGCGGTTCGCCGCGCGAATGGCCGCGGAGTTTCCAGACGTGCCATTCTGGCTCACGATCAATGAACCCGAGGTTTATACCAACACCAGCTATCTGCGCGGCGATTGGCCGCCTCAGGCCCGGAACCCGATTCTTGCGATCAGGGTTTTCCATAACTTGATCGCCGCTCACAAAGCGGCATATCGCGAGATTAAGACGGCAAGTCCGTCCTCCCGCGTCGGTATCGCGAAGAATAATACCTATTTCGAGGCCTATGGCGGGGCGGTCGGCAACCGCATCGTGAAGCGATTTCTTGATTGGACAGTCAATCACTATTTTCTCGATCATATCCGCGATGCACAGGACTTCATCGGTCTGAATCATTATTTTCACAGTCGCATCAGGCGCGGCGTTTCGAACCGGAATGAAAACACAACGGTAAGCGATCTCGGGTGGGAGCTGTTTCCAGCAGCCATGTGCGAGACGATCATGGATCTTCGGCGGTACGGCGTTCCGATTTACATAACCGAAAACGGGCTGGCGGATGCGAGAGACGAGCGCCGATCGTGGTTTATCGCCGAAACGCTCGCGAATGTCCGCCGGGCGATCGCCGATGGGGCAGATGTGCGCGGCTATCTGCATTGGTCGTTGATGGATAATTTTGAATGGGCGAACGGTTTTTGGCCGCGATTCGGACTTATCGAAATCGATTACCGGACATTCGCGCGGAAGATCCGACCGAGCGCTTTGGCGTATCGGGATATCATTCAGGAGAGCAGGAAATCAGTTTCATGACGAGCGGGGCTGCGGCAATATTGCGCCGAGGCGGGGTCGGCATACTGCCGACAGATACGCTGTACGGCATCGTCGGGCAGGCGTTTTCGCGGGAGGCGGTGCGTCGGATTTATCTGCTTCGCCGCCGCAATCCGAAAAAGCCGATGATTATCCTGATCGGCGACATAGGCGACCTTCGCCTGTTCGGGATTCGGCTCACGCCCCAGACGAAGGCGGCGGTGCGGGTGCTGTGGCCGGGGAAGGTGAGCGTCTTGCTCGATTTTCCGCTCCGGAACAAGCGTTTGTTAAGAACCTTTTCATATCTGCACCGCGGAACAAAATCGCTGGCATTCCGGCTGCCGGCGCCCCAGGCATTGCGCTCGCTGCTTCGGAAAACCGGTCCGCTGGTCGCTCCATCCGCCAATTTCGAAGGCGAACCTCCGGCGCTTACACCGGCTGTGGCTCGGGCATATTTCGGCGACCGGGTGGATTTCTATCTCGATCGCGGCCGTCGGGCAGGCAAGCCGTCAACGCTCGTGAGATTGGAGAAGGGAAGGGTTGTTGTTTTGCGCGAAGGGGCGGTACGATTCGGTTGAGTTGCCGCCGGGTTCTACTGCGCAGTGTAATGTTATTACGCCAAGGATACCG
>JAJXYP010000010.1 GCA_021780545.1 bacterium | reverse complement strand
CGTCTTCAGCGATCTCTGCCGCGGCGGCCACATCGAAAACACCGGAGAAATTCCGGCCGACGCGTTCATGCTCGATAAAATTGCGGGCGCCTACTGGCGCGGCAGCGAAAAAAATCCCATGCTACAGCGTATCTACGGCCTCGCCTTCGCGACAAAAACCGACCTCGACGCCTTCCTCGCAATGCGCGAGGAAGCCGAACGGCGCGATCATAAAAAACTGGGGCAGCAGCTCGACCTCTTCACTTTTTCCGAGCTCGTGGGGCCCGGTCTGCCGCTTTGGACGCCGAAGGGAACGCTCGTCCGAAACCTGCTCGACGATTTCGTCTGGGAGCTCCGCAGGGCCCGCGGCTACAGCAAAGTGGAAATCCCCCATATCACCAAAAAAGACCTCTATATAACGAGCGGCCACTGGGATAAATTCAAAGACGAGCTTTTTCGCATCACGACGCGCGAAGGCCACGAATTCGCCATGAAGCCGATGAACTGCCCGCATCACGCTCAAATTTATGCCCGCAGACAGTGGAGCTACCGAGAACTTCCCCAGCGCTACGCCAATTCGACGATGTGCTATCGCGACGAGCAATCCGGCGAACTTTCCGGCCTTTCCCGGGTCCGCGCGTTCACGCAGGACGACGCCCACGTCTTCTGCCGCATGTCGCAGGTAAAGAATGAATTCCTGAAGGTCTGGGACATTATACGCGAATTTTACGGCGCGTTCGGTTTTGTTATGCGGGTACGGCTTTCCCTGAGCGATCCTATGCATCCCGAACAGTATCTGGGGGACAAAGATCGCTGGGCGGTTGCGGAAGATATGCTGCGCGAAATCGTAACGGCGAAACAGGAAACCGAAAAAATCATGTGGTTCGAAGGCGTTGGTGAAGCCGCCTTCTACGGACCGAAGCTCGATTTTATGGCAAAAGATGCGCTCGGCCGCGAATGGCAAGTTGCCACCATCCAACTCGACATGAACCAGCCGGAACGGTTTGATCTCTTTTGTATCAACGAAAAGGGAGAGCGGGAACGGATAGTCATGATTCACGCTGCCATCATGGGATCGATCGAGCGGTTTCTTTCGGTTCTCATCGAACACACGGCTGGCGCCTTCCCGGTCTGGCTCGCGCCGGTGCAGGCGGCAATCCTGCCAGTAAGCGACAAGTTCGCTGATTACGCCAACGAAGTCGCGAACGAATTGCGGGAAAAAGCCGGAAACAGTCCGGTTCGCGGCAATGCTATTCGAATCGAACTATTCGAAGCCGTCGAATCGCTCGGCCGCCGCATCCGGGAAGCCGAGCTATCGAAAATCCCCTATGTCATAGTCGTCGGAGAAAAAGAGCAGACCCAGCGCACGGTTTCCGTGCGAAGCCGTCGGGGCGACGAAGGCACTATGCCTATCGAAGCATTCGCCAAACATCTCGCCGACGAAACCGTCGCGCGAACGCATTAAACCGCAATGCCGCCGAAACTGATCGCCGTCGTCGGACCGACCGCGAGCGGGAAAACGGCGCTTGCCATCGCAATCGCCCGCGCTTTCGGCGGTGAAATTGTTTCAGCCGACTCCCGCCAAATCTACCGCGGCATGGATATCGGTACGGCAAAAGCGCCTCGCGACGCCGGCGGTCCGGGCGCAGCCAACGCCGGTGCCGTGAGCGGCTGGGGCGTACCGGTTTACTATTCTTCCGGCATCCGCCACCACCTCGTCGATATACGGGATCCGGACGCAGATTATTCGGTTGCCGATTTCAAGCGCGAAGCGGACGCCGCGATTACGGACATCATCCGGCGCGGCGAGGTGCCGATTCTTGCGGGAGGCACCGGACTCTACGTCAAAGCGGTTGTTGAAAATCTTGACCTACCCAAAATAGAAGCCGACCCCGAAATCCGGCGCGGCATCGAAGCCGACATTGCCGCCCGCGGCCTCGCCGCAATTTTTGACCGCCTGGTCGCTCTCGACCCCGAAGCCGCGTATATCGTCGATCCAAAGAATCCGCGGCGCGTCGTCCGCGCCCTCGAAGTCGCGATCGCAACGGGTAAACCGTTCACCGCCCAGCGGCGCACGGGAACGCCGCGCTATGAAACGCTCAAGCTCGGCATTGGTCATCCGCCGGACGTCCTCCGCGAACGGATCAATCGGCGCATCGACGAAATGATATCTGACAATCTCGTCGGCGAAGTTCGCGCACTCGCATCGCGCTTCCGCGCGGCCGACGGATCGCCTCCGGCCGCTTTCGACGCCATCGGCTACCGGGAAATCATCGAATATCTCGACGGACGCGCAACGCTCCCTGAAGCCGTCGCCGCCATGAAACTCAACACCTGGCACTTTGCCAAACGCCAGATGACCTGGTTCCGAAAAGACGCCGGCATCCGCTGGGTTGCCGACGCAGAAACAGCCATCCGCCTTACTGCGGCATTTCTCGGCCAATCACCCGCGAACGCCGACGAATAGCCGCGCTAAAGTCATTCCTCCCGAAGCATGCGCTCGAACAAATCCTTCAACATTTCCGGCCGGGCGCGCCCCTTAAGCTTTGCCATTCCCTTGCCGATCAAGAACTGCAAACTGGCAGTTTTTCCTTTACGGTAATCATCAACGGCCGCCTTTTCTCCGGCGACGACCGCCGCAACGACCGCCTGAATTTCATCCGTATTTTCCGAAATGCCGATCCCTTCGCTCTTCACGATTTCTTCGGGATCGGCGCCGGTCCGAAACATCGCCGCAAGAATATCCTTGGCTTGGCGGCTTGTAACCTTTTTTAATTCAATAAGCACCGCGAGGTGCGCCAGCCCCTCGGGCGATATCTTGAGGTCGGCGAAGGAAACTGCCGCCTGGTTCATCAAACCGCGCAAATCGGACGTAAGGTAATTATAGAGGGCCGCTTCACCTCCCGCAGACAGCCGGCTGCGCAGCTCGGAAATGGCCTCTTCGTAAAATTTTGCCAGGTCGGGATCGGCGACCAGCGCCTCTGTCTGCTGGGCATCGAGAGAATATTCCCGGACAAACCGCTCGCGCCGCGCCGCCGGCAGTTCCGGCAGCGAATAGCGGAGCGTTTCCGGATCGAAGATAGCCGTGTCGAACGGCGGCAGATCGGGATCCGGAAAATAACGGTAGTCGTGCGCCTCTTCTTTGGAACGCTGGGTTACTGTCTTCCGCTTCGCTTCGTCCCAGCCGCGGGTTTCCTGCGAGACGGCCCCGCCGCCCGCAATCACATCCTCCTGCCGCCGAAGCTCGTACTCGATTGCGTCGCGCACCGCCCGAAACGAATTAATGTTCTTCAGTTCGACTTTTGTTCCCATATTGAGACTTACATTCGCCTCAATCCGCATCTGGCCCTTTTCCATGTCCGCCGCCGAAACGCCGAGATAACGGAGAATCAACTGCAGTTCGCGGGCGAAAGCAGCTACCGCATCGGCATCCCGGAAATCCGGCTCCGTCACCAGCTCCATCAGCGGCACGCCGGACCGGTTGAAATCAACGAGCGAAACGCCGCCTTCGTGGCGCAAATCGGCGGTATCCTCCTCGAGATGGACGCGCCGGATCCGAACGCCCTGCAACGTCCCGCCCTCAACGAGCGGCCGGTCGTACTGGGAAATCTGATAGGCCTTCGGCAGGTCGGGATAGAAATAATTTTTGCGGTCGAATTTCACGGCGCCATTGATGCGGCCGCCAAGCGCCAGGCCGACGCGGATAACATTCTCTATCGCCGCGCGATTCGGCACCGGTAAGGTTCCCGGATGCCCAAGGCACACCGGACAGACATTCGTATTCGGATGCCGCTCGTCGGAATCATTCACCGAATCACAGAACATTTTCGTCCGCGTGCGGAGCTGTGCATGGATTTCGAGGCCGATCGTGGGCTGATAGTCGCTCATGGATGCATTGATAGTAACCGATTTTGCCGGCGCCCTCAAGCATGCTTTAATGGAACCATGCAGGCGCCCAAAGTAATCGCGGATCCCATCTATGGCATCATTGATGTCCGGCCGGTCCTGCCGATGATTGAAACGCGCGAATTCCAAGCGCTCGGCGACAAACGCCAGCTCGGCATGTCGCACCTCGTCTATCCGTCCGCCACGCACACCCGGAAGGCGCACTCACTCGGCGCCTACCACGCCACCCGCGAACTCGCGCGGCGATGGATTGAGCGCCGCATGATCGGGCGGCGGGAGTCCGACGCGCTGGCCGGCTATGCGCTCTACCACGACATCGGACATCCGCCGTTTTCCCATGTCACTGAACTATTCTGCCCGATGCCGCCCGGCATCAGGGGAATGAGCGCGAACAGCGCAATTAGCTTGGCCATCATCCGGCGGCGCCGGAAGGAAATCGAGGCGTCCGGCATCGACTTCAAGCTTCTCGAACGAATGGCGTCGCATCGCGATCCCCTGCACCTCGCCGTAAGCGATAAAAATCTTGGCATGGAGAAACTCGACTACCTCGAACGCGACGGCCTCTTCACCATCCTCTCGCGCCCCACCGGCGTCGATTACCTTCGCGAACATATTTATTTCATCGACGGCCATCTTGCGATCGACGAAAAAGCGATCGACAACGCCGTCGAAGCGCAGAACTACTATCTGAAAATCTATAAGAACGTTTACCTCCGGAAAACATCCGCGATCGCGCAACGCATGGTTCAAAAAATAGTGCACCATCTGATCGCGGCGGGAGAGCTCGTGCCGGACGAGCTCGTCGGACTCACCGACTCCGAACTCACCGGCCTGATGCGGGTATCGCGAGAACCTATCGTCGTCGCCCTCTATGAAAATCTCCGTGACCGGCGCCTCTTCCGAGAAGCCGTCGTTATCCGGACGGCGGGCTTCGACCGGAGCGGCGCACTGACCGGCAAGCGGATTGTCGTGCGCGGCGAAAGCGACCGGGTCATCGACCGCCTGGCGCAGAATCCCGCGCTCGACGAGACCAACCAGACAGGACTCGAAACCGCGGAACAAGATATCGCCACCATCGCCGGCGTACCCGCAACCGCCGTCCTCGTCGTTCCCATTTCGAGCACCGAACGGTTCGAGGCGCAGGATATTTTGATCTACGAAGGACCGTCGGGTCCGCGCGGACGCCGGAGCCGGTTCGCTTCGCTCAGGGCCCGCTACCCTGCGCATTTCAAAAACATCGCCGAAGTCGGCCGTTCGTACCTCGCCTTCCGCGTCTGCGCGACAGAACCCCATCGGCGACGCCTGAGCGAACCCCGAATCGCGAAAAAAATCATCGAACGGGTGCTCGCGGCGTAAAAAGCTGATGATAAAAAAATCGACCGTGCTATCGGTCGATTTTTTA
>JAJXYP010000092.1 GCA_021780545.1 bacterium | reverse complement strand
GCAATTGCCGCATGATGATTCAGGACCTCTGGCCGTTCTTTCTTAAAAATGCGATCCATGGTGGCGCGATCTTTAATGTCCGCCTTATAGAATTTTGCTTTCGGATTGAGATTCTTCCGGAAGCCGGTTAGAAGGTTGTCTACTATCACGACGCGGTGGCCCGCTTTGATATATTCGTCGGCGACATGCGATGCGATGAATCCGGCTCCGCCGGTAACGATTATTTTCATGGGAAGCGATGAGTGGCTGTGGGCGATAATGGTTTATTGCGGCGTCGCGAAAATCGACTTGATGGTTTTTGCGACGATGGCGAGATCGAGTACGAGAGAACGATTCTTCAGATAATATATATCATACTGCAATTTCTGTTTGACGTCTTCGAGGTCGAGGTCGGCGCGATGATTAATCTGCGCCCAGCCGGTCACGCCGGGCTTCACGAGGAGGCGTGTTTCATAATAGGGGATCTGCTCTTTCAGCTTGCCCACGAACTCGGGCCGCTCCGGCCGGGGGCCGACGAACGAAAGCTCGCCGCGCAGAATATTGAGGAGCTGCGGCAGTTCGTCGAGGTGCGATATCCGGAGGATCCGGCCGAGAGGAGTCACGCGCGGATCGCCTTTCGCGGCCCACTGGGCGCCATGGCGCTCGGCGTCGTTCCGCATGGTCCGGAATTTATAGAGCGTGAAGAGCCGTCCGTTCTTACCGACGCGGACCTGGCGGTAGATGACGGGTCCCGGAGAAGTAAGCTTAACCGCGATGGCGATCAGGATTTCGAAGGGCAGTAGCGCGATGCCGATCGCGATGGCGAGTACGAACTCGAAGGCGCGCTTTAGGGGATCGTAGAACCGCGCTGCCCCCTCGATGTTTTCAAGGAACCAGGTTTCTTCGAGGTCGGAGAGTGGGACTTTACGCATGATGATTTCGGAAAAATTCGGGAGGTCGAAAACCTGGACGCCGTCCGCGAAGAGCTGGTAGAGCGTCGCCGGCAAATGCCCCTCCCGCTTGAGGGAGCGGGGGACGACGACGCAGGTGATGCTGTGCCGGTTTACGGTGTCGCGGATGGCGCCGGGTGCCGCGAGGGCGGCTGCTTCCTTGATCCGCGCCGCGACGGTGTAGCCGAGCTGGGCGTTTTCCGCGATAGCCGCCGCCACTTCGTCGGCTGGACCATTGCCGATGAGAAGGACGCGGTTTGGCGCTTCACCCGAGGAGCTGGCGCGGTTGAATCCGCGCCGCCACAGGGTTCCGATAACGCCGAAGATGACAACGAAAATGGCGAGATTGGTTTTTGGCGCGATGCCAAAATAGGGGACGGCGTAGAAAACGAGGCCGGAGAGGATGGCGCTTGTCGCGACGGCGAGCCAGAGCGTTTTGATAAAGTCGAGGTTATTGTGGAGGCGGCGCAGGTCGTAGAGCCCCGCGATGAAGAAGACGAGCAGCCAGAGGATGAAGATGACGCCGAACGGGATGGCGTGAAACCGGGTGAATGCCTCGTACCAGCCGGCGCCGTACCGGATGCCGAGCATGAGGAAAAGCGACAGGTAGAGGATGGCGATATCGCCGACGACGAGGAGGATGGTTTTTGCGCGGTTAGGCATGAGGGCGGAGGGATGAGTGATGAAGGATGGATGGGTTGTGCGGCGTTACCGGAAAATGTCGACGGTTCCCGTAACGGCAACGTTATAGACGATCCAGGCGGCAGCGGCAAAAACGGCGACGACGAGGACGACGATGACGGCGCCGATGACCCATTCCTTGGCGCGGTTCATCGGCGCGTAGACGACGCTTTTATTGTTCTGGAGCCGGATGTCGATGTAGTCGCGGGTGAACGGTTTTTTAAAGAGGGTGATCCAGGCATAATTGATGGCGTACCGGAGGCCGGTTGTAAGCCCGCCTTCTTTCGCGAGACGCCTGCCCGAGGAGAGCGCAGGCAGCCGGAAAGTGAATTTGACGTGGCCGATGCGGTTGAGCCGCCGCGCGACGTCGGTGTCCTCGCCGTAAAAACTCAGGCTGGTGTCATAGCCGCCGATTTTTTCGATTGCGTCGCGGCGGACGACGAAATTACCGCCCTGGAGCATCGATCCGATGCGGAACACGAAGCGGTTGATGAGGTAGAAGCCGAAGCCGATGAAATAGAAGAGGCGGGTGAAGAAGCGGACGCGGGCGGGCGCGTCGTAATAGATGAACGGCCCCGAGAGGGCTACGAGTTTCGGATCGCGCGCGAATTCGCGCAGCACGCGGCTGATCCAGCCCCGCGTGATGCGGGTGTCCGCGTCCACGTTCGCGATGAGTTCGCCTTTCGCGACCAGGAGTCCGGCGCGGCGCGCGCGGACGATGCCCTTTTCTTTTTCGTCGACGAGCGTGATGCCGCTTCCCGGGTGGCGTTCGGCAAACGCTTTGACGACGTCGGCGGTCCGGTCGGTTGAGGCGTTATTGACCACGATGATTTCGACGCCGGCCGCCGCTTCCGGCGAAAGCCCCTGTTTCTGGCTCACAATGGCGTCGAGGCAGTCGACAATATAATCCTGCTCGTTATAAGCGGGGATGACGAAGCTGATCCTCATGTATGTTTCATTATACCTTCCTTTTTGCGTTTGTCGGCGCCGCCGCTTTCCCCGCCGTCTTCGCGTCCGCTTCGCCGCTCAATCGCTTCGCGGTAGATTGCTTCCCAGCGGTCGGCGATTTTCGGCGGTGAAAATTGGAGGGCGGAACGGCGGCCGCCTTCGCCGAGCTGTTCGGCAAGCGCTGGATTTTCGAGGAGCAGGACGATTTTTTCGGCAAGCGCCGCAGGATCGCCGGGTTCGACGATGAAGCCGGTTTCCGGCGTGATATATTCCGGCAGCGCCCGCGCCCGGACGCCGACGACGGGAATGCCGCAGGCCATCGCCTGCATCGTCACCATGCTTTGGGTGTCCGACGTGCTTGTGATCGCAAAAACCCGCCCGGCATTGTATGCCTCGACGAGTTGTTCGGCCGGCAGGAAGCCGAGGAAAACGACGGATTCGGCGACGCCCAATTCCGCCGCGAGCCGGCGGAATGCCGGTTCATCCGCGCCGCGTCCGGAAAATACCAGCTGGGCGTCCGGCACCGATTTTTTGACGATCGGCAGCGCCCGGATCATGACGTCGATGCTCCGTTCCTTGGCGAGGCGGCCGGCGTGGATGATCGCGTGATCGCCGATGCCGAACCGTTCGCGGATCGCGGGACGATCGTCGGAGAGCGGTCGGAACCGCTCGGTGTCTATCGGGTTCGAAAGCGCGATGCCTTCTTTCCGGAACCCCGATTCTTCCATTTCGGCGAAAACCGAACGCGACGGCGCGGTAACGGTATCGCAGCGTTCGTAGTACCAGTTGACGTACTTGACGATAGCAGCATCCATCCATCGCGTTTTTATCGGATTATAAATGAGAAAGTTTTTGATGGCGGTATGGTTGGTGCCGACAAGGGGAATGCCGAGCGCCCGGCTTGCGGCGAGCGCTTCAATGCCGGTGCCGAAGAAGGTCTGCGTGTGAATGACGTCTGGATGGAATCGTCGGGTGGCGCCGATCCAGCGGAGACCAGTCGGAATGACGGCGCGCCCCTGGCCGGATCCGGAGCCGAAAAAGAAGGAAGCGTAGCGGGTAACGCTGACCCGGGCGCCGAGGTTTATTTCCTCCGCCGGCAGATTTGATTTTGCGAAGTCGGCGCTCGAATAGCGCGGCGCGTAAAAATGGATATCGTGCCCGCGCTCAGTAAGTTCTTTTGCGAGCCCGATTACGGAGTCGGAAATACCCGAAAGTTCCGGGTAAAAGTTATCCGAAAAGATGGCGATGCGCATATGGGCTTACTGTACCGCGAAATAGGCACCTTTCTCAAGCGCGGCAACCATGCGTATAATGGCCGTATATGGACCTCTCCGGTTTTGATTCAACAGATCAAACCTTCATTTTCGAGACCATCGAAGATTTCGAAGAGCGCCTTTTGCGGCATCACCGGCCGGGATTCGGCATCACGCCGTCGGCGCACCCGAAGGATAATTACAGCGAGCAGGTTTGGGCCCGCGATTTCGCCCACGCCGCCGGCCATTATTTCTCGCATGTGCGGCCGGAAGCGGTGGCGCATTCGCTCGATACGATTTTTCGGTACCAGCGGCCGGACGGCATGCTGCCGTACCGTGTCGAGCGTGAGTATGAGATGCTCAAGTTCATGCCGGGCCTGCGCCGGTTCTCCCGGGGCGCCTTCCGCTTGATCGAAGGCGGCCTTCGCGGCCGGAGCGAGCGGCCGGTGTACGAGAATCAGGATTTCGGGGGAGGCGAGGATACCATACCGGTCGTTCTCATCGCGGTCAGGGAATTTTTTGGAACGTCACCCGAGGGGCGGCGGTTCGCCCGCAGCCATTTTGGACAGCTCGCGAAAGCGGCGGAATTTTTTTCCGGCAAATCACGCCCGGAGGACGGATTGATAGTGGTCCGGTCCGACAATGCCGATTGGGCGGATACGATCCGGCGGCGCGGCGTTCTGGGAGGCGTCAACGTCTGGTGGGCTCAGGCGCTTCGCGGACTGGGCGATATTGCCGAGGATGTCGGCGCGGTTGCTGAAGCCGAGCGGTACCGGACGGACTTCCGGCGCGTCGCGGATGGCATCCGGCGGACGTTCCGGACGCCCGAGGGGTACATCCGCGCGGAAGAAGGCTTCGATCGGCTCGACACGGTCGCGTCGGTTTTCGGTGCGCTCTATATTTTTGACGCGGCGGAAGCGGTCCTCACGGAAGAGGCGCTCGCGCGGCGGGTGGCCCGGCCGACGGGGCTCGTGAATTTTGATCCGCCGTATTCCGCGAAGCAGGTGTTCTGGGCGCACCGGTTTTTCTTTCGAAACGGCGAGTACCATAACTATTTCGTCTGGCCGTGGGTTACGCTTCAGAACGTATACGTGAAAATAAAAATCGGGACGGAGCATCCGGACGATGCGGTTCGCGCCCGCTATCGGACGGACGCAGTCGCTGATTTTGTGCGGATTGCGGGCATGTTCCGTGCCGCCGGGGGTGCGTATGAAATTATTCATCCCGACCGCCCGGAGGCGCCACGGTCGGGGCGATACCACGTGCCGTCGCATTTCATGGGATCGCTTGCCGGCTACCTTGGCGTTTACCGAAAGCTGCGGAGGCTTGGGTGGCTATGAAGTACCGGTATCGTTACGCATCGCCGCCGGAGCCCCCGTTTGTTTCCGTGCTGCTGCCTCTGGCGCCATTTCCCCCGCCGATGCTCCGTTCCCAGTTCTCGCCGAATTTCTTCTGCAGATAGCCGATCAATACGAAGAGGGCGATTGCGCCGGCGATGATGTA
>JAJXYP010000026.1 GCA_021780545.1 bacterium | reverse complement strand
AAATGGTTGTTGCGCGAATCGTTTTTCCGCCTCCGCCGCGGATATCGCTTCTCCCCGGAATGGAAGATTTTTTTTGGCGAGCTCCCGCATTGTTTTTTCGATTGTTTTGAGATCCTCCGGTGCGAGCGAGCGGGGAAGTTCGAAGTCGTAATAAAAGCCGTTTTCGATGGCTGGCCCGATGCCGAGTTTTGCGTCCGGAAACTCCCGGAGCACCGCCGCCGCCAGCAGATGTGCCAGCGAATGGCGGATTTGTTCGAGTGAGGCCGTTGATTCCTTCATGCAACGATTATAGGCTATCTTCATTGAAAATTCCATCAGTTCGGGTAGAATCGAACTATGCTCGATATTGCGATTTTGCGGGACGATCCCGAGCGGGTGAAGAAGGCTATTGCCTCGAAAAACGCCGATCCGGGGTTGGTGGACGAATTTGGCCGGTTGGACGCCGAATGGCGGAAGCTTACGGCCGCACTCGATGAAAAGAGGGCTGAGCAGAAACGATTCAGCGAGCGGCGCGACATCGAAGGCGGCAAAAAAAATAAAGAGGAAATCCGCGAAATTGAAGAACGGATCGCGGGCATCGAGCGCGATCGTGAATCGATTTGGCTCAAGATTCCCAATCTGCCTTCGGATGATACGCCGGCTGGACGCGACGAATCGGAGAACGTCGTGCTTCGGAAGCAGGGAGAACCCCGGCAATTCGATTTTGAACCGAAAGATCACCTGGCACTCGGGGAAGCGCTCGGCGTTATCGATACGGAGCGGGCGAGCCGGATCGCCGGTACGCGGTTTGCATACCTGAAGGGCGGCGCGGCGCTTCTGGAGTTCGCGCTGATCCATTATTGCATTGAAACGCTCACCAATCCGGCCGTCATCGAATCGATTGCGGGCGGCGTAAAGCCCGGCTATCATAAGAAGCCCTTCGTGCCGGTAATACCGCCGGTCATGATCCGGCCGGACGTTTTCGCCAGGATGGCGCGTCTCGAACCGAAGGACGAGCGTTACTATATTCCGTCGGACGATGTTTACCTGATTGGTTCGGCGGAGCACACGCTGGGACCGCTCCACGGGGAAGAAACGATTGCCGAGGCGGACTTGCCGATTCGGTATCTCGGTTTTTCGACGGCATTTCGGCGGGAAGCCGGTTCGTACGGCAAAGATACCCGCGGCATCCTCCGGGTGCATCAGTTTGACAAGCTGGAGATGGAGAGCTTCGTAGCGCCGGAAGACGGCATCACCGAGCAGGAGTTTTTCGTTGCGGTGCAGGAATATCTGATGTGGTCGCTTGAGTTGCCGTACCAGGTGGTTTTTTGCTGCGCCGGCGACCAAGGTGATCCCGATGCGCGCCACATTGATATCGAGACCTGGATGCCGTCTCAGAAAAAATATCGCGAAACGCACTCCGCCGACTACATGGGGGATTATCAGGCGCGGCGGCTCGGCACGCGCATCCGTCGGACGCATGCGGCCGCGGGCAAAGGCGGGAAGACCGAATTTGTCCATATGAACGATGCGACGGCGTTTGCTGTCGGCCGGACCCTGATTGCGATCATGGAAAACAATCAGCTGTGCGACGGAACGATCGAGGTTCCGAAGGTGCTGCAAAAATATGCCGGCAAAAAAATCACCGGGTAGCGGGGGTCTCGCCATGTTGCGGACGTGGATTGAGATAGACGCGTCGGCGGCGAAGGAAAATTACCGTACATTCAGGTCTATTCTGACGAAGGGAGCGGCGCGGGGCGGCGGCACGCGGCATCCGGAACTGTGGTCGGTCGTGAAGTCGAACGCGTATGGTCACGGGATTTACGATTTTGCGCGTCTGATGGACGGCTGCGGCGTTGACGGATTCTGCGTCGACAGCGTTGTCGAAGGTCTTTCGTTGCGCCGTGAAGGAATCCGGAAGCCGATACTTGTTCTGGGTCAGACGCTCGCTTCGCGCTACGCCGAGGCGGCGCGGAACGATATTACGGTAACCGTTTCGAACAGCGAGGCGCTTCGGGCGATGCTCCGCGTCGGCCGAACCAGCCGCGCGCCGGAATTCCATGTGAAGATCGATACCGGCATGCACCGGCAGGGATTTTATCCCGAAGAGATCGGCGGCGTTGCACGGGAACTGCGCGGCTCGGTTCGGAGCCGCTTTCGGGGGGTGTATACCCATTTCGCTTCGGCGAAAGACCTTAATTATCCGACGTACACCGACCGGCAATTAAAAAATTTTAAAACAGCCCTTGCGATTTTTGAGCAGGCGGGATTCCGGAGCCTGATCCGCCACGCCGCGGCGACAGGCGGCGCTCTGATTTCGCCGGATTATCACTGGGACGCGGTCCGCGTCGGTATCGGCCTTTACGGTTTATGGCCATCGAAGGAGCTTGAGGTGCAGCTTGGCGATGCGATCCGGCTTCGCCCCGTGCTTTCGTGGCGGACGGTCGTCGGCGAGGTAAAACGGCTGCGGAAAGGCGATTATATCGGCTACGATCTCACCGAACGAGCCCCGAAGGATATGACGATGGCGGTTCTGCCGATCGGCTACTGGCACGGATTTCCGCGGGCGCTTTCGTCATCCGCCGAAGTTCTGGTCGGCGGCCGCCGGACGCGGGTCTTGGGCCGCGTTTCGATGGATATGGTTGCCGTCGCGGTGCCGCCCGCGACGCGCACAGGCGCCGTCGTCACTATCATTGGGCGCGACGGGAGGGAAGAGATCGCGGCCGCCGAGCAGGCGGCGCGGGCGGGTACGATTCATTATGAATTCCTGACGCGGCTCAATCCGCTCATGGAACGGATTATAATGAGGTAATGCGGATAGATGCTTATGTTTCCGAACGGCGCCGGCGACAGCGGAAGCGGCGAATTTATGGTTTTGGCGCTCTTGCGATTTTCGCCGCGTACGGCGTTTTCTGGGGTGCGTTTGCGGCGGTGACGAAGTCGCCGCTTCTCCGGGTCCGGAATATCACGATTGAGGGAGCGAGCGCCGTTTCGGATCAGGCCATCATGGATTTGCTTCAAGCCAGCATTATCAGAAAAGGGGATGCGGTTAACGCGCCAAACAGCGGTCCGAAGGCGTTTTTGGGTTTTAAGAATATGCTCGTCTGGCCCGGGTCATTGCCGTCCGCTACGGTGGCGATGATTCCCCGGCTTGCGGGCGTCGCCATCGCGAGAAATTTCTTTTTTGATACCGTGACGGTCGCCGTGACCGAGCGCCAGCCTTTTGCAATCTGGTGCCTGATGAACGCGCCGGGCGGGGAGCGCTGCTACTGGTTCGACCGGAGCGGCACGGCGTTTGAAACGGCCGGCGACACACAGGGCAGCGCCATCGTCGTATTCCATGATTATTCCCAGACGAACCTTGCCATTAACGGTCCGGTTTTGCCGGAGGAGTTCATTCCCAATCTGATATCGATCGTCGACGCCCTGAAGCAGAGCGGCTTGAACGTCAGCGAGGTTGCGCTTCACGACCTGTCGCTTCAGCAGATTGATGTTGCAACCGTAAACGGTCCGACGGTTTCCTTCAGCTTGCGGTTTCCGGCGAACGACGATGTGCCGGTGCTTGAAAGCTTGATGGCGCGGCCCGATTTCGCCAAATTGCAATATATCGATTTCACCGTTCCGAATCGCGCGTATTATAAATAACCGGCATGCAGCACGCAGAGGACGGTCAAATCGGCGTTTCGATCGTGGTAATATGAAAGCATGGGGGTTTTGCCCGTCATTAACTGCGCCAATATTACGTGCGTCCGGGATAAAATCGAGAAACTGCGGGAATTTTTGCCCGTCGGCAGTTTCGTGCATTGCGATGCCGCCGACGGAACGGCAACCTATAACAAGACATGGGCGAATCCGACCGAATGGGCGGCGCTCCGCGCGCCGTATGAAATCGAAGTTCATCTGATGATCGAACATCCGGAGCGCGTCGTCGAACCCTGGGTTGCGGCGGGCGCACGGCGGTTCGTTGTCCACATCGAAACAGTCACCGACGACACATTGGCCGACATTTTCGATTTTTGCGATCCCCGTGGCGTCGGCGTTGCGCTGTCCTCGAATCCCGAGACGACCGTCGATCGGCTTGCGCCATATCTGAAACACTTCCCGATGTTCCAGGTGCTCGCGGTCCATCCCGGAGTTGCCGGCCAGCCGTTCCTGCCGCTCTCGCTGGAGAAAATCGCCTGGCTTCGCCGCGAGTGGCCGCATGCTATAATTGAAGTCGACGGAGGCATTAACGGAGCGACCGCGCGGCTTGCGAAAGACGCCGGCGCCGATTTCGTCGTTTCCTCGAGTTATCTTTTCGGCGGCGTTGGCGCGCCGGCGGGAGATCCGAAAATCGCGTACGATATTTTAAAAAGCATCTGATGGAACGCCTTACCGAAAAAAAACTCCGGCATCTTGAATTCATGGCCAACCGCCTGCGGGAGGACGTTATTGCCATGGTGGCCGGAGCCGGCTCGGGGCACATCGCGGGGCCGCTCGATATGGCGGAGATTTTCACCGCGTTTTATTTTCATATTCTCCGGCATGACCCGCTCCATCCGGATTGGCCGGATCGTGACCGGCTGGTGCTTTCGAACGGGCACATTTGTCCCATCCAGTATGCCGCGCTTGCGCACGCGGGATATTTCAAAGTGGAGGAATTAAAAACGCTTCGGCGCCTTGGTTCGCGGCTCCAGGGCCATCCGCATCGCGGCGTTCTGCCGGGCATTGAAACGACGTCGGGGCCGCTCGGTTCGGGTCTTTCGCAGGCCGCGGGCATCGCCCTCGCGTCGCGTATGGACGGCAAGCGGTGGCGGACGTACTGTCTTACTTCCGACGGCGAACACGAGGAAGGCAATACCTGGGAGGCGGCGCTTTTTGCGGCCAAGAACCGCCTGAGCAACCTGACGGTTGTTGTCGACCGCAACAATATTCAGATAGACGGCTTTACGGAACAGGTGATGCCGCTCGAGCCGTTCCGGGAGAAATATGAATCGTTCGGCTGGCATGTGCTTGAAATTGACGGCCACTCGTTTGAGGAAATCGCGGCCGCGGTTGCCGAAGCGCAGGCGATTCACGAGCAGCCGACCTGCATCATTGCCCATACGATTCCCGGCAAGGGCGTTGATTTTATGGAAAATGATTATTTGTGGCATTCGAAGCCCTTCCGGCCGGGCGAGGCAGAGCGGGCGCTCCACGAATTACGCTCGCTGCGCGGTAGAATAAAAGGGGAGCACGAATAATATGAAAATCATCAATATCGTATTGGGGCTGGGAACGGCAATCATTCTGGGGGCTTTGCTGACCCTCGGCATCAAAGCGTTCTATCCGGAACCGCAGCTGCCCGCGTATCCCATGACGCCGTATCCCGCTCCGGCCTACCAGCAGC
>JAJXYP010000023.1 GCA_021780545.1 bacterium | reverse complement strand
GCCACGAAAACAAACTGCGGCGCCAGAACCGGAGCCGGTTTACATCACGAACGACGGCCTTGAACGCATGCGGTCGCGGCTTGCCCGCCTGCAACGGATGCTGCCGGAATTAAGCGCCGAAGCCGCCCGGACCGCCGCATACGGCGACAGGTCGGAAAACGCCGAATACCACGAAGCGAAATCGGCGCTCCGCCGGACGCAACGCCAGATTTGGACGCTCGAAAACCGGATCAAATATTCTGTCGTCATTGAAACCGGCGCGGACGCCGGGGGCGCGGTCCGCATCGGATCGATCGTTACGGTGGAAACGGACGCCGGAATCCGACGATCGTTCCGCATCCTCGGCCCGCTCGAAAGCGATCCCGGGGCAGGCCATATATCATTTCAATCGCCGCTCGGGGCGGCGCTCCTGCACCGGAAAAAAGGCGACGCCGTGCCAATCGCAACGCCAAACGGAGCGCGAACCTATCGCATCGTTGAAATCAATTAATTGTCGAACTGCCGCCGGCCGCTACTGGCACCACTGGACAATCACGATGCCGCCGGTGCCGGACCCGCCGGCGTAACCGGTGGTAACGTTATAATTGGTTCCCCCGCCGCCCCCGCCAGATGCATAGCCAGCCCCGTTCGAGCCCGCAGCACTTGCCCCTCCATTGTTATACCCACCGCCAGTACCGCCGACGCCTTGAGGACCATAACCGCCTCCGCCTCCACCTCCGCCTCCGATTATCGTGTTGCCGCCAGGTCCACCTGAGCCAATAATACCTAGACCCATACCGGGATAATAACCGTAAAAGCCACTATATTGACTACCGGCAGCGGCCGCGCCGTTAAAATCTTCGCCACCAAAGAAATACCCTCCACCTCCGCCGCCAGCATAGCCGCTCGAATTTCCATTACCTCCACCTCCTCCCGATCCATAACCTCCACCTCCAGATGTTGGTGAAGCAGGTTCGCCTCCCGTATTGGCATGTACATTCAAATTTCCCGCACCTCCGTATGCACCCCCGTAAGGAGTAGTACCGCCCTCGCCGCCGCCGCCGCCATTAACAGTAACAGAGCCGAAACTTGAGCTACCGCCGTTACCGCCATTCCCGCCGGTTCCACCTGACCCAGACGTTCCTGCAGCTCCGGCTGACCCTCCGGATCCAACCGTAACAGAAACATTACCGGTCACCGCTACCGGATAATTGGGAACGCACTGTCCACCACCACCACCACCACCACCGTAACTTGCAGAACCAGAGCCGCTGCTTCCCGCTCCCCCGCCACCTCCTCCGCATGCCGTCACCCAGACCATGTTGACGGTCGACGGCCAGGTCCAGGTGCCGCCGGAGGTGAAGGTCTGCATATGCCATGTGCAGCTGCTTCCCGAAGCCGCGAGCACATAGTTCTTGGTCGCCGCATCCTGGTTGTCGATGGGATCGGAAACATCAATGAGGCGGCTACCGTGGAAGTTCTCGAAAGCGCCGGTGCTGCTGAAGGGATACGTCGAGGTGCTGCCGGTCAGGGCCGCCATCACCTGAGCCGGCGTTTTGCCGACGTACAAGCCGGCTCCCATGAAAGATCCCGCGGCAAGGACGATAATGCTGATCAGTACCGCGCGCTTGTTCTGTTCCATTGTTTTATTATATCAGACGGCCTTGCCGTGCCTGTGCACACGCCGCGGAGCCGACACCCGCCGCATCAAACCCCGCCTGACGCATCACGCCGCGCCAATCACTACCTTGCCCAGCAAATCTTCCCGTCCGACCAGCCCGAAAACAGTGCTATCCTCCGATCCCCATGGCGTATCCCCCAAAATCAGATAGGAGTCGGGCGGTATGACGCCGCGGTAATCATTGACGTAGATGGAAAGCATCCGATGGCCGGATGCCGTGATCACATAAGGATATCCGGCGGAATTCACGAGCGCCTTGCCGTTGACGAGGATACTCCATCCGGTCAGCACCAGGCCGCTGACGGAACTCGTCGCCGGCGCGAGCGCCAGCGTATCACCCGGCACGCCGAACACTTTTTTGATCAAGGGTTTGCCCGGATAATTGTAGGCCACGATATCTCCGCGGGCAACGTCGTGGCAAGCATAATAATTTTCCTCCACCGTTACCGTTGATCCGTTCGCGACGATGCCCGCCATGGAATTCCCGGCGACGGTCGCCGTCGCGTCGGTAACGGTACAACCGCCCGCGCCGCCACCCGGCGCGGTGAAAGGCGATGACGGCGCCTCGGCGGCACCGAGTTCAAACGACGGCGCTCCCGTCGCCGGTCCGCCGAAAAAAAACCGTGCGGCGATGAAACCGGCCACCACGCCAGCGATTGCGGTTGGAACCAGCCGCTTCAACATTTTAATTCGGCACCGAAATACCCTCCGTATTGCCGGTTTGGTTCGGCCATTGCGCCCAGTCAAACCGGCGACCGATCAGCTGAAATGAAACCTCGCCGGCAGCTGTTCCGTGAATCACGATCCGGTTCCGCGCCGCCTCCTTTTGGTACCAAACGCGGCCGTCGAAGGACGGGGTGAGGTAAACCGAAACATAACTGAAGCCGCCGGATGCGTCGATCACGCGCCGCCAGAGCCAGAGATCGGAACCCTGCGGCGCGGCGCCGAAATCAAGCACCGCTTCGTAACCGCTCGCGGCGCTCCGCGACAGAATGACGGTTCCGGCCGTCTCCTCTTTTTCGCCCGTCATGCCGGGTAGAAACGTTGCAAAGCCCTCGCCGCCGATGACGTACGCGGGATCGTACGTGCCTGCGGTCACCTTTCCGGATCCGCCGCCGACGATGATCGTATCGCTCGCCTGCGTGCCGAAACGGGCGGTCGTTGCGCCGCCGGAACCGACGTCCAGGTTGTACGACGGCGTGCTGGTGCCAATGCCGACGTCGCCGCCATTGAAGTAACTGACGCCGTTGCTGTCGATCGTCACTTCACGCGTCGCGCCGCTGCTGAGGCCCACCTGGGCGCCGCCGGAAGCATTATTGACCGCAAAAAACGGATAATTCGAACCGTCCTCGAGCATGAATCCGTTCCAGTTTGCGGTCGAATTCACGGTAAGCGCGTAGGTCGGACTCGACGTGCCAATGCCGACGTAACCGCTTACAATGAGGCCGTTCGACGGCGCGGCGACCGATCCGCCATAGGCGCCGACGCCGACGCCGCCCGCGACGTCAAGCGTACTCTTCGGGTTTGCGGTACCGATACCGACATGGCCCGATGTGTCGAAATACACCGTACCGTTAATAGACCTCCAATCGCCCGGATTGGTGCCGATCGTCCAGGTGTTGGTCGACGAAGGCACTAAACTCGAGTCGAACGTCGCCGCCGAAACGCGAGCCACCGATGACTGCAGCATCTGCGAAAACTCCTGCTGAACATTCGAAGTGTTGAAGGCGACCGTCATGGCGACGCTCACGGCATCGTGCGCCGGCGGATTCGAGCGCTTGGTAAAGCTCAGACTGGAAACCGAAACCTGATTCGAACTCAATGCCTGAGGCGTTCCGTTCAATCCCTGCTGGAGATAGACCGTGCCGTTCGAGAGCGAGATCGTCGTCGGATCCTGCGACGTATCGGCCATCCGCAAGGTGAGCGTCGTCGTCGCCTGATCTTCCGGCATGTCAATCAGGCTCGACTGCGAAACATAATACTGGATTTTTTGCATCAAAAACTGGCTCTGCGACTCCACTTCGGCCTGCGACGACTGGTTCCCCTGAATCTGCGTGATCGTCACGAAAATGCCCACAAATCCGATGACGACCACCGCGAAAATGGCCATGTAAACGAGCAATTCAATCAGCGTAAAACCGCCTGATTCCTGTCCCATCCGGTGCGGCGCCTTCATATGAGTATCATATCATATCGCCCCGTCGGCCAGAGGCGAAAACGGCGCGGCAAGCGGCAATCTATCCGACAATCACGCGCGCGACGCTGAAAATGCGCGAAAACGAATAATGATCAGAAAAGTTGATGTTGTCCCCGTTCGCGACGTAAGGGTCGCGCATCAAATAATTGCCGCGACGACCGCTCACGAGCACGACATAGTGCGTACCGCCGTACGCATGAACGCCCACGATCACCGGGTTGCCGGTCGCAAGCGTTGCGTCGATCGCCGCCGCTTTGCGCTGCGCCGTTATGCCATTGACGTTGATGGTCATCAGAAGATACGCGGGATAATACGCGGCGAAATTTCCGGGGTTCGAATTGATTGAAACCGGCGTCACGCTGCGATAGCCGTAGTGGGTCATTACCATCGCCATCGAAGTGATGAGGCAGCCGTCGCTCGCAAGGGTATACCGCGTTCCGTCGAGCGAATCGTTCCCCCATGCCGCATCGCGCTGATTATAGTAGCAACCCCAGGCGTCGCACTGCGTCTGGCTTCCGACGAGCTTCGAACCGCCGGCGTTCTGCGTGAAAGCGGAAAAACTCTGGAGCTCCGATTCGGCGTCCGCCAGCAATTTCTGGTAAACGGATTCTTTGGCGTTCGTTTCCACCAGCAGCTGGCTTTTCGTCTGCACGGTCGCCGTAAGGGATTGCTGCTGGGTGGTAAGGGATTGCTGCTGGGTGGTAAGCGATTGCTGTTTCTGCTGGGATACCTCCTTTGAACTCGCGAGTGATGCCTGCTGGCTCCGCAATGCCTGCATCTTGCCCTGGATCGCATCCTGCATCTGAAGCGTCGCGTTCATATCCGTCCACGCCTGCGACAAATCGCTCGACGCAAGCACTTTTATAAAGAGCGGCTGCGTCTCGTCCTTCTGGAGATTTCTGAGGTATTCGCCGAGCGCCGCCTGGTCGTCCGCGATCGCCTGCTGCGTATCGGTAATCTCGCCGCCCAGCTGGCTGATCTGAAGCTGCGTAACGGTAATCTGCCGCTCGGTGAGCGCCACCTGCGCCTCGACTTTACTGCGTTGAATATCAAGCCCATGGATGGCGCTCTGAAGCGTCTTCTTGTCCGCGCCAACCTGCTGAAGTTCCGTCTGATAGGTCGCAATCTCCTGATTCAAAGCCGCAATCTGCTGGGTATTCGAATCTATCTGCTGCTGGAGCAAGCTGGTCGAGGTAGCCGAACCGGTTCCTGCTGCTAGTCCGGCGCTCGTCGCCGAACCAATGCCTGCGGCGCCGCCGCCAGCTATGATTTGCGCGAACGCCCGTGCGGCGGTGGCGACCGTCAAAAAACCGGCCGCGAACGTTGCGATCGCCAAAAAAGCCGCGATAATCCGGAGCCAATGCTTCATAAATATTTCTTTATAATTTTATCACGCTTTCCAGATAAACTCTGCCAGATGCAACTTTTCCGGGATACGATTGAGATACGGGATATACGGGAAGAGAACCAGCAGAAGGGCAAGCAACCCGAGAATTTCCGCGCCATCCCGGTCGCCGTTATTATCGTTCGCCAGGACCGTTT
>JAJXYP010000084.1 GCA_021780545.1 bacterium | reverse complement strand
GGCAGCCAGGCCGAGCAGCTCGCGCGGCTGAGCCGCTATTTCGGTGCGCTGGCGGGCGAGGCGCAGGCGATCGATCGCACCGATGGCTTGCGCGTCCGCTTCGCGCGGGGCGACATCATCCATCTGCGCCCTTCGGGCAATGCGCCCGAGCTGCAACTGCCAACCCGAATCCACCATTGCCGACTCGTCCCTCTCCGTCATCGATCACTCCGGAATCGGGCCGCTGAAGACACGCCCCGCCGCTTCTCCCCACGATTGTAAGGAAAACCGGGAGAGGCAAAACCGGAATCTCGTCGGCCTGACCAGCCACAAAGAGGTCAACCCGGTGAAACCGACCAGCGATGGCCGGTTTTTCTTTTTTTGACCCGCTCGGTCGGGTCTCATTGCGCTGTACCCTCGCGTGGAATCGAACTTTTGAAAATCAAGCCATGTAAACACCGTTTGAATGGTCTTGATCTCACGCCCTGGAAGCGTCTCGGTCGGGATGGTATCCTTTATGCCATGAACAGCCCGGACTCAGAGCCACGCCCTAGCAAGAATGAATTGCGGGAATTTTCTAAAGTCAGCCGCACGGCATTTCCGCATATTTACTTCAGAAGCTTCTACGGTATTCCTTATGCTGATGAAATGTCACGTTTGATGGATGCCAAGGAAAAAACGAAAGAACTGCACGGCAAGGATACGGCCCACGAGGAGACCATCCCGATTATGGAAGCTCGATATAAGGGTGGCGAGATGGCTTTGGAAAAACTTATCCAACAATATCCCAATGCTCAGGTTTTGGAATTGGCGGCTGGCTTTTCTTTGCACGGAGCGACGCTCGCGGAAAAATATCCGGAGATAGAATATTTTGAGAGCGATTATTCTCCCGAAACTATAGTGGCGAAAAAAGACGTCATAGAATCACAGCTGCTCAAAAGAAAATTACCTAATCTGCGTTTTGCCCAAGGCAATGCGCTCGACGAGGAAAGCATCCAAAGTATTTTGGCAGACGCGGATACTCATCGTCCCTTGCTCGTCTACAATGAAGGATTAATGGCTTATCTTTCCGATGCGGAGAAAGAAAAATTGGCGGCGATAATCAAAGATCTACAGCGACAGTTCAGAGGAATATGGATAACCCCCGATCCTGCCATGTCGGCTGAGCGGAGAGATCGCTTGGCGACCTTCACAAAAAGCATGAGCAATAAAGGATTTTTAAAACGGGCTGAAGAGATCGCTGGACAAAAATATGATGATCACGGTTTTAAAAGTGAGAAGGGGGCAGACGAGTTTTTTGCCTCACAAGGACTCCAGATTGAAAAAATCCCCCAACCTACCAATTTGCATTCTTTCGAAAGCTATGGCTTTAGCCCAGAAATGATCCAACAACTATCGGAAGATATTCGGGAATATGGCAAAGTGTGGATTTTGAAAGCTAATCTATAATTTGACCGGCCCGGTCTGGTCTCACTGTGTTGTGCCCTCGGCTGGAATCGAACCAGCATCTCCTCCTTCGGAGGGAGATATCCTATCCATTGAACGACGAGGGCTCACTTACCATCGCACGGTGACGCATCGATACATCGGTACATCGGCGCGGACGCCGGCAGAACGACGACCGTTGCAGCGGGGGCAATATAGCCGCAGCGCGGGCGCTAGTCGCGCCGACCACCGTGGAACCTATTTTACTATAAATCCGACCAATTCGTAAACTGCGGCAGCTGCAAAAAGCAGCGCCGCGGCATCGAGCAGCCGCGCGCGAAACCACGGCAGCGGAAGCGCGCGGCGGCCGACGACGGAGATCAGAAAATATTGGGCCCCGAGGAACACCGCTCCAATGACGCTCACAAGCCCCAGGAAATTCCTCACACCGGCCGCGACGCACACGATTGGAAACAGGACAATGATTGTTCGCGTTGTCCGCGTATTCCAGCCAAGGTCACCCTCGAGCGCATTGCGCACCTCGCGGGAAATCGGAGCGGCGGTCGTCGCAATCACAAGAAGCCCGAGCACCGCGACAAGTCCCCGCTCCCAGGCCGGCCAGGCGCCGAGTCCCGAAATCGTATCGCCGGCGACCTTCCCCGCGGCGCCCGCAACACCGATCACGCCGGCGGAAAAAAGAGCGTAAAGAAACGCCGCGAGCGCCGTTCCGGCGGCAAGCGATACTCCAAGCGAAACACGGGCGCCGAATCGGTGGCTGGATTCGCGCGGCTCCTCCATGCCGGATCGCTTCCGTAATTCATACGCCGGTTCGACGCCGGTCCAGCCGGCAAGCGAAAACAGCACCGCACCGAATGGTAAAAACAAATTCTGGGCACTCGCCGCCGGTATGCCGTGGAAATCCGCATGGCGAATGATGACGGCAAAAAGAACGACGATGGACGCGGTAGCGGCAGCAATCCCGCCCAACTCCAATTCGGCGATGCGGATATCGCTCGCCAAGACAGCAAAAGCGAGGAAGAGCCAGAAAGCGATGTATGCTGCCGCGGGCGGCACAGCGGGAAAACCAAGCTGGATGAAGCGGGCGCCGAGAATCAGATATGCGACGAGCGTCAGGAGAAGACCAAAAACGATTGCGACAAATCCGAACCAGAATCCGGCACGACCCAAATAGCGGCGCGCGAGGCCGAGAAGGCGTTCGTGCTCCCCTTCCCGCTCGAGCGTTTCCAGATACGCCGTATGCGCGAGCACAACCATCCCGCCGAGCACGGTGAGATATACAATCGCAACGGCCCATCCCGCGCGCGCGAATACGAAAGGCAGCGCGAAGACGCCGTCTCCAACCGTTGCCGCGGCAATGAGAGCGGCCGCCTCGACGCGCAGAGACAGGGACATGCCATCATTGTATCAAATAACGCCGGCATGGCATCAAAACCTTACGGTCTGCGGCGCTCCGAGGCCGGTTACGTAATCATACCGGCGTCGAGCGGAGCAATAATAGCCGCAGCCGCCATTTGCGCCGCTCGTGATGTCGCGGAAATAAGAATCCGCCGCAGAGGATGCCTTGTCGGCATAGAGCGCGGGAAGCGATACCGCGCGGCCGAGCGCCTGGATCGCGGCCCACTGTGGCGCTCCAGCGCTCGTTCCGCCAACCACATACCACGCGCCCTTCGGTCGCTTCGTCCCGCTCGTCATATAGACGCCAAATCCGCTCGCGGGATCGGCGTTATAAGCCACGTCCGGTACCGCGCGCATGCCCGCCGCCCGCGCAATGCGGTATGCCGCCTGGTACGCCGGCTGCTTTTCGTACGCGCTGACTCCGCCGCCGCTCCCCGCCCACGCCGTTTCGTTCGCGACAACGCCCGACGGAGAAAACCGCAGCGACGTTCCGCCGACGCCGATGACATACGGCGAACTCGCCGGCCAGCTCACCCCGGTGCCGCCGTCGCCCGAAGACGCGAAGAACGCCACCTTCCCCGCCGATGCCGCAAAATGCCCGTCGTAATCCGCCTCGTCGGAAAATTCCGCTCCGCCCCAACTCATTGAAATCGCGATTACATCCTTCCGCTTCCGCGCATAATCGATCGCATCGAGCAAATTCTGCCCACTCGGCGTTTTTGCCTCGACAAGCAATATCTTCGCCCCGGGAGCAATCGCGTGCGCCCACTCGACGTCAAGCGACATTTCGAGCGCCCAGCCGCTATTTGTGGAAATCAAAGACGCCATGCGATGCTTTTCAAGGCAACCGTTTTTTATCGTGCAGGCCGGCAGCCGGTAGGCGGCATCGAATACAGCAAGGTCTTTCTCGATTGAAGGGGCGTCGTAGGCGTCGATGATCGCAATCGTTCCCCGGCCGCCTGTTGTCGGCAGCCGGTAGGCGCTCTTAATCTCCGCCGGCGTAATGCCCCGAGGAGTCGCTGCGGCGGCGCGGTAGATGTGGACCGGCGGCCGCGCACGGAACCGACCAAAACGGTATGCTGCTTCCGCCCGCCCGGCGGGAAACAGCAATGCCAAAAAAATCAAAAGCGTTAAAATCACCAAAGCCGCAACAATGACCCCGCCAATGATTATCCGCCGCGCATGGATCGTTTTCATAATCACAGCATTACAAACACTGTGCCGGAAGCCAAACAGCGTTTAAGAAAAATTTCATCGACGGGAATGCAGTGATGCTGGCGCTCGTGGCAGCAGGAACGGACGCACGCATTCCCGACAGTTGTCTAATTCGAAAAAATCAATACAATACAAGCAAGACCTGGGAGGGTTGGCAGAGTGGTCTAACGCGCCGCACTCGAAATGCGGTTGGGGAGAAATCCCCTCAGAGGTTCGAATCCTCTACCCTCCGCAGATAGAGACTTCGCGATCAGAAAGAAATTTATGGCTTGAGGAGTCGGGTGGTACATGGTCCTGAACGAAGCCGGGGTAAATCAGAAGAGGGTCATATCGTTCATTGTGCCAGAGTGTCCGATATGATCGTACAGAATACCTGACCCCCCCTTGACGCGTTTTATGCCCCGTCAAATCTAAATTTTGCTCCAGTTTTGAAAACGACAATATACCTATTTTGGTATTCCTGCCCTTCCTCCGGCAATCCTGAAACTCAGCACTCAGCCCCTCAGCCTGCTGGCTTCGGGGCTTCGCCTCTGCGCGCCAAAATTCCTCTCCTCACAAATAGCTCACGGCCGCATGGCCGTGTATGGATATCTCTTATAAACAAAAAATCACCGAGTACTACTCGGCGATTTTTATCCTACTACCGCTATGCATGCACAATCTCCCTAATTCGTTTGGAATGATTGGTTCATGCTCATGCTGACGTTACCAGATTCGTCGATGGAGCGAGTGATGTAGTAATAGGTCGTATTAGGCTGGAGACCCGTGAGCTGGATCGACTGAGTATTGCTAACGCTCGGATTGTTGTTCGCGTTCGCTTGTGTGCCGCCAATCCACGGAAGCTGGTATACCCCCGTTGCCTCGTTGGCCTGCACCGGGTTCACATCGTAGAACACCTGACCGCGCGCGAGCTTGTTAGTAGTCCAACTAATAGTCGCACCGTTCGGACTCACTTGTGATACCGATAAGTTGCTCATAACCGGAGCGCTGGTATCAAGGCCGAAGCCGGATGTCATCAAGTTATTAATCTTCGCCTCTGTTATCGGGCCGACATTTCCAACCTGCGCGATTCCATAAGCTACTTGAAACTGCGTAACTGCAGCCTGCGTAAGTGCCCCATAATAACCAGAAACGATTCCTGCGGGATATATCTGAGAATTTGTGGCTAGAAATTGTTGGAGTTGTGTAACGTTGCTTCCAGTCGAGCCAACACCCATTTGGCTCGTAATGGCAGCGTGTACTGTTGCCGCTGGTACGATGAGAAGCGTGAGCATCGCTCCTGCCGATATTAAACCGACGCGTAATACATTTATTGTTTTAGTCATGATTTTTTAATTGATTTTTTATTATTCGATTTTGATATAGTCGACCTCCATATATACCTCTGTTATAGATGCCGTTCCAAAGATGGAGGTATTACAATGGAGGGATAAAATACGGGGACACGACTTATTTGAACTTATTTAATTGGATTTTTATCTTGAATAAGACTGACAAGGATGAGGACGACGGCAACCACAAGCAAGATATGCACAAACCAACCGATGGCGTAGACACCAATGACGCCAAGAACCCAGAGAATTAGAAAAATGACTGCTATAGTATAAAGCATTTTACTCTGGAAGGATCGCAATGATCCCACGAAGGATGCGATGTATAAATTGTAAAATTGTATTTTTAGCCATGGTCATTTGAGTATTACTGTTTCTTTTTGAGTTCGTTTATCTCCTTTTCCAATTTTGCAATATAAGTCTCCAATCTCTGCGTTCGCTCTAAAAGTTTTGCCTCTAGCTGGTTTGCATGACCGGCGAGCGTATCAGCAACAACCATTATTTCAGTAACGTCTTCCATAGCAAGAAGTATGATGGGTGGAAAAATTCCTGAAGCGGTTCCCTCCTTATGTATCTGACGAGCATTTAAAATCATCACTTTATGGCCAATGAAAGGAAAATCATGGATAACTTCAAAACCCTTAAAAAAGGTGTTCTTCGGCAGAATATCTTCGAGAAGTTTTCTTAATGCGGGAATATCCCATTGCCCATCCCCAAGTTCATATACGACTTTCTTTTCGGTATCTTTTGGTTCCACCTGAAACGTTCGATAGAAAGATTCATTCGCCGCCATCACGCGAAGATTTTTATCAAGAATTAAAATCGGCTCGCGCACGACATCGACCACGGTTTTGACATACGCCCAACTCTCCTCCCAAAAACGTTCGACGAAGTCGGCTCCGATAGGCTCAATACTTTGCCTTGAATCTTTTTTTATTGTTTCCATACTGTGTTAAGCCGTTTTAGAACTTAAATTATTGCAATTTGCTATATGGGGATATAAAGGCCATGCTTAAGGTTCGAGTGCCTCCATCCTTAATTATTGCGTGACGACTGTAATACTGAGGTAACCAAGCATCTTCATATGCGGGACGATTTCAGGCCTAGAAAGCTGAGCGTGCCTAATATATGAGGCGCAACTGTAATGTTCTTGTAATAAAGCACCACCGCGTTCGGCTTAAATATATATGATGAACCCGAAGCAAAAGGCAAAACGACAGGCTATATTAACCGTGGCTCATCACGACTACGAGAAGGGGCTTAACGCACGTGCATTTTTTAAACTAAATGACCATGCGCTGGGCGAGGATTTGGTACAAGGAACCTTCACAAAGACATGGAGCTATCTTGTCAGAGGGGGGAAGATAGACATAATGAAAGCGTTTCTTTACCACATACTTAACAAACTCATTGTGGATGAATATCGAAAACGAAAAACGACCTCGCTCGATTTACTTCTTGAAAAAGGCTTTGAGCCTAAGGATAGGCACTCCGAGCATCTTCTGGATGTCTTGGACGGAAAAGCCGCATTGCTCCTGATTCAACGCCTCCCAGCGGCATACCAAAAAGTGATGCGCATGCGATATGTGCAAGATTTATCACTGAAAGAAATATCCCTTATCACTGGACAATCAAACAACACCATTGCTGTGCGAGCGCATCGAGGTCTTAAAAAACTTAAATTACTGTACGCGTCCCTCGGTTGATTTTGTAAAAAATATACTTGTCCCATATCTCGAAAAGAAAAATCTTAAAATCGCCGAGTGCACCGTTCAGAAGGTCCGGTGAACATTATAGAGTACCGAGGCGATCCCGACCGGGATTCTTACCGAGGAGGCCTGCCGCAGGCTTGTCACTGAACCGACCCCAGAATGAGCGTGAGAATCGTCGGCACGGAAGATGGCGCGTATCCGAAATCCGTCAGCTGACAATCCTGAGCTTGAGTAATCGCGTAGACTGGCCCGCCGGGTGAGGTCATCTCGTACGCCTGGGCTACCGGAGCTCCCTCGTAATTGGATGGTATCGGGCCTGCATCAACGAGGGCGGGGCCGTTGGGGAGCTGCTCTGGTTGGAATGCGCCCGAGGCGAGCAGGGTTCCGGCGGCATCATCGACGTTTTGTTCGAACCAGGTCCGCAAATCATCCCGGGATGGATTGGCGAGGGAGAAAACGCGAGCGACGGAACAAGCCGTATTTTCCGATGTGTTTACAGCCGCGATATCCAGCATAAAGCCCGTGCCTGAACTCGCCGAACCGGCGTCATCAAACACTGCCGGCGGCGTGTTGCCAAGTAGGGGCAGGGCCATGCTTATGCCCGACGACGCATTCGTAACGGACGCCCAGCCAACCTGGATAGCAACGGGGAGCGGCTTGTTGTAAATCGTGGATGTGTTCGCCGCATCTCGAATGTGTATCGTTCCGCCAAAGCTCCGTTGCGCCAAAACCGGAGGGGCCGTGAGCGTCAATGTGAGTTGGTAGGCCTGACCGGCAACGATTGCAGGAAAGTTGGCCGGACTGACGGCCGCGACACCGCCGAGCGATGGCGCGGCGTCGATCACCACCGCCGAAAGATTCTCATTACTACTGAAGCTTGCTGTTGCCACGACTCCCGCGCCCGGGAATATGGTCTGTGTAAGATCCAACGGGGACCACGTTATGGCAACGGGTTGCGGTGATGTGCTCGCCGAGGCGGGGCTGCCGCCACTCGATTGAGGCGCCCCGGGGATGGGGGCCGTTGGCAACGGTTTCCGAATGATCACCAGAATGCCGACGAATACCGCGAGCGCTCCCAAGCTCAGCAGCGTTTTTTTCATAATGCTTGATTTTTCGGTTACTATCTCAGTTTAGGGAGTCCTGCCTTGTCGTCAAGATATATTTTCCCCTCTCCTGTGACTCGGGAGTCGCGGGCTGAGGTGAACAGTAGTGGAGGAGTGCTCGATTTATTGAGACACGTTATATCAATCTGATAGTCAACATATTGCGGGATTCCGCAATTTATCGTATCGTTCAGCCAGATTTCTGAGGGGTTCAATACCGGTCTCCTTGTAGGTGGGGGCGCCCGACCACGCGTCGGACCTCCCCGCCCTGCGAAAGGAGACGCATGGAAAATGAAATTGACAAAGAACTCTTGATCTAATTGGCGAGCAGCATCAACAACGCACTCTTCGCCATCAACACCAGGCTCACCGTGCTCGAAATGGAATACGAGCTTGCGTTCTGCTTTATTGACATTCCCGATCCGGATCGCTGCGTCGCCGACGATAATCGGGAGTTCGCCGCGAAATTTCAGCAAACGATCAAAACAAGCCGCGACGAACGACTGAAAGAGGCCAAGAAATTCGCTGAAGCGATACGAAGATGCTGCGATCTGCGGCATCTCCTCGAGGGCAAGACCCTTAAGGAAATCGATGTCCGAAACGAATGGCTGCACGCGCAAGCCCAGGAGTTGATCCGCAAAATCCGCCAGGAACTCGACGGCCCGGCATGAGCGGCCGGCCCGCCAGCCACCCAACTATTCGACCACCCTCCGGGGTGGTCTTCTTTTCTGATATGGTTATTTTGATTTTTTCAACCCTCTTTGCCGTATCAAAACTGTTCAGGAGGTGGGAAGCCCCCTCATAAGATATGAGTTCGGAATAATGCGACCTTTTCGCGTTAATTCGCCGTCGTCGTGGCGGCCGTGATCCAGAACGGAGCGCTCACCGCGCTCGAAACGTCCGGCGCGTCATATGTCAGTTTGACGAGGTATTCCCCGGGTACGACGTCCCGTCCGGCCGAACTGATACTGCTCACATAGACACTGCGCGCGTCCCAGACAAAATAGGTCTGCGTCGGAGCGATATTCTGCTGAATCCAGCCCGCGATGGTTCCGTCAGACGCATTGACCAACGAAAGCTGCCCCGTTACGCCGCCAGGCTGATTCCACTGGATAGTATGTTGCTGCCCGATGGACCACACGGCGTTCGACGTCGGTGATATCATCGTGATCCGCGTATATTTCCCGTACCGCACAGGAGCCGTGCCGGTCCGGCTGCCGGAACCCGTCGGCGTCGGCACGGAGCTGCCCGTCCGGCCGCCAGCCGACGTGCTCGTTGGCGTGCTTGTTGCCGCGCCGGCGGCCGTCGATGTCGCATTGCCCGCCGCCGGCGCCACGCCCGGTTGCCCACCCAGCCGGTATGCCGCCCATGCCACAACAATAATTACGAGCACGACCACCGCCACGCCCACTATGACTTTGGTCCTGGAAATCACCATGGATTAATTATAGCAGGTTTGATATCCCGCGCTCCGGCCGTCGATCAGCCGCTTCCTCGCGGACGCCGCTACGGCCGTCCGTGCCGCGGCGATGCTATTTTTCAAGCGCGGCCTTCAACTCCCGGGTAAACGTGTTCTTATCGCGGTAACCGATGAATTCCTGCCCGACAGAGCCCGACGAAAACAGCTTGAGATTCGGAATTGAACGTATTTCGTATTTCATCGCAAGCGCGCGATTCGAAGAATCTTCGATGTCGGCTTTCGCAATCACCAGCTTACCGTCGAATTCGCGGGCCAGGTCTTCGAGCACCGGCTCCATCATGCGGCACGGGCCGCACCAAGCAGCCCAAAAATCGACCAAAACCGGCAACTTCGACTGCAATACCTCCTTATCGAATGTCTCTCCTGTCACATGGATTATGTTGCTCATGAAAGTATTATCGTCCATCAAGCGGGCAAGTGCAAATTGGCGGCGGGCGCGTCGGCGCGAATACGCGGGGAACTGTTCTGCTTTTCTCTCCGTCGCTCCTTATTCCGCCGGAACGTCCCGGGGCTTTATGTTCCGGAACCAGAAAAAATAGAGCCCCGCATTGATTACCATAAAAGCCGCGGCGGCGAAAAAAGGCAGCTCGAGATCGCCCGCGCCAAGCCAATACCCTGAAATAGCGGGCGAAACCGCCGCGGGGATGCGCCGGGCGACGCCCGAAACACCAGACGCGGCACCCCGCAATGATGGATCGATTACGCCCATCGAGTAGGATTGCCGCACCGGCATCGCGGACATGGCACCCGCCGCCCGGAGGATAACGAAAATCGCGGCGACCGGATATATCGGAGAAAGGCCGAGCAGGACGGTACAAACGGCGCCGAAAAGCCGCGACGCCGTAATCACCTCAACATGTCCGAATTGTTCCGCCAGGCGTACCATCCACAGGGAAAAAATCGAAGCAAGAATTAAACTTGCGCTAATGACCAACCCGATCGACTCCGGCGAAACCCGGAACCGGATATAAAGCCAGTAGGAAAGAATGCCAGTCACGAATCCAAGTCCGAATCCATTGATAAACCCCGCAATGGAAAATTTCCAAATCCGGGAAACACTGTCGCGGGAACGCTCGGCGCGCGCAGCGGCAGCGGCGACAGACGAGCGATCATCCGCACGGCCGCGGTTCACCGTGTCCGTCACGGGCAGCAAAATCACGAACGTCACAGCTCCGATAATCGCGACACCCCAGAAAATGAGTCGGTAGGCATCGATTACTGGAAGTCCGAACAGCCGCCCCATGAGTTCCGGCGCACCGGCAAAAGCCGCGCCAACCGCTTGCATGAGCGTCCCAAACATGTTGTTCGCGGCAAAAACTCTTGTCCGCGTCGCAATAGTCGTCTTATCGGAAAGCAATGCCGTTTCGGCCGGCGCGAAAGGCCCCGCCTGCCCGCCCGCGCCGCCACTCCGACCAATGCCACCCATCGCGCTCACGAGGATTAAAACGACGGGAGCAGAAGTCATGCCGAATACCGCGCCGGACACCGCGAGAAGGACGCTGTACGCGAGCAAAAAAGGCTTCCTGCCGATCCGGTCGCTCAGGATGCCGGTAGCAAGCGTCAGAATGGCGCTCGCCGCGCTACCGATAGCAAGCGTGATACCGATAAGCCAGGCGGGAAAACCAATCTGGCTCAGATAGATAGCGAACACGACGAAGATATATCCCTGCGTCAGGCTCCGTAATCCCCGAGCCAGCAGCAAACGCTTCAGGTCTTCGGTTGGAATCCAGGTTTTAATGAAAAGAGGAATATTGAACATGGTCTAAAATCGCCCCGGCGGCCGGGGGCGCGGGTTGCGCCGAATGGCAAAACTGCTGTTACAGTAACCGCATAATGATCTGCAGGATGACGAATCCGACGACCCCGATGATCGCGATGAGCGGGAAAATCGGGTTGACCGGCGCAGTCGCGGGGGTGGACGTCGGCGTCCATTCCTCGAAGCGAATGTTGCCGGCTGCATCAATTGCGCGCACGGCGATAACGCTCTTCATCGACTGATCTTGAATCAGGTAGGGACTGATTGCGCGCTTCCAATCCCACTCGTTCTGCGGTTCATTCGCGGTCGACGAAGATACCTCGGCTACTTCATAATGATCGATGCCGGTCTGTTTGTCGACCGTCGAAAAGACGGCGAACCACTGTCCGTTAAAGAGCGATGGGTCACGGTATACCTGTACCGTGAAAGGTTCGGGTGGCGTCGTATCGTTTTGAATCGCCGCCTGCCAGGAATTGATCTGCGCGTAATGGCCCGCGGTGATTTCCGTGAAGCTCGCGTTCGCGAGCGCGAGCGGCGCGATCGTTCCCGCGCCGTCATTCAGCGTCACGCGGGTTCCGGACATGAACGTGATTGCCGCCGTCCGAGGCGGCGTCGATGACGCCGGAACAGTCGATGTGGAAAACGCGAAATAGATGGTCGCTAATCTGTTGCTGAGCGAAGGATCGCCGGCAATCCGACCGCAATAACCACCCGGCAAACCACCGACAAACGACACTAAACCATAATCGGCGTAAATGGTCGGCTCCTTGACCCAGATGGAGAAAATCGAATCTCCATCGCTTGCCGCGACTGGTTCAATGATTCCTTTAGGGTATGCGATTTCGACTTCGGCGGCGTTGATGCACTGATTCTGCGTGTTGACACGGACGACGACCGGGAACGCAACGCCGGGCGCGTATTTCCCGGATGCAGGATCAAGGTATAGCTCGGCGGCGCGAGATACGACAGGGGCAACCCCCCCGATGATAGCCGCGGCAGCGATGACGGCGACAATGATGGACCGATTCATGAAATTCGTACGATACTTCCAGTATACCACGCCTATCCGGTCCAGTAATAAAGCAGAATGCTTAAATCCTGGATATCCACTATGCCGTCGCCGTTCAGGTCGGCAATCGGATTGCTGGTTCCCCAGTAATAGAGGAGGATCGAAAAGTCGGCGAGGTTCACCCTGCCGTCGCCGTTCAGGTCGGCCTTAAAGCGGTTGCCGATGTTCTTTGTCCCGAGGAAAAACGATACGGATTCGCTGAGCGTGCTGCGAGCTGTCGCGCCGTTCTGTGTGGTGACGAAATCGGTGTTCACCGTATGAATGGCGTTCGCCGCGAGCGGCGCTGTATCGAAGTTTATGCGCCAGAATCCGTTCGAGTCGGTGCTCGTTGTCACCGTGACGGTGCTCGACGAATGAAAGTGGGCCTCCACCGTAACCGACGGAACGGACTGGCCGGACAAAGTAAGGATGCTTCCGGGCGCAACCTGGCGGGAGCTCAGCGTAATCGTCGGCGGGAGAAGCTCTCCGGTGATCCGCGTGACATCATTCGCCGTGATCGTGAACGTGCTGGTAAGCGCCACCGACTTCAGCCCGCTGGCATCCTGCGCCCAGATGCCGAACGTGGCAACGCCGGGCGACACATTGGTCGTCGAAAAATAGAAATTGCCGCTCGTATCAGCCTGCACGACGCCGAGCGTTGCACCATCATATAAAATATTCACGCTCGCGCCTGGATACGCTTCTCCTTCGAGAATGACCTGCGTCGGATTCGGGGGCGTCGGACTGCCGGGTGAATATGGTCCACCGCCCGCGGCAGGCATCGGTCCGGGCCCCGGAAGAGGCGCGAGGGATTCGATTTGGCACGTCGCCGAACACCCGTCGCCCGGCGTGCCGTTCAGCGCGCCGTCATCGCACTGCTCTCCGTACGCCGTCTGCAAAATGCCGTCGCCGCAGTACGGCCCCCAGGACATGCAGCCCGGCGCGCAGTGGCGATTCGCCGATGACGTCGCGTAAGCCCCGCTATTCACCCCGTCATCGCATACCTCCGGATACTCGACGATGCCGTCGCCGCAGACGCTGATGCGGACGGTGGTTGTTGCCGTATACTGCGCCTGCGCCACTCCGGGAGACCCTGCGGCGGCAAGATAAAAAACGGCTGCGGCTGCCGCCACCCATTCAGCCATCGCTTTCGTCCCTCGCTCCATGACGGCTAGCGGCGCGGCGGCGCCGGGGGCTACGCGTACACGCGATTGCGTCCCTTACCCCAACCGAATAGACGACGGAGAACCCAATAGATACCCCAGAATATCAGCAGAATGCCCGCAATAACCGAGAATGTTATCAGTTTTTCCTGCCATCGCAAGCCCCAGAAATCGTATCCGATATATCCCGCAAGCGTACCGGGCGGCAATATACTCAAATCAAGCGTCCCCTGACCGATGAGATCGCTGTTGTCGCGGCCGAATATCTCGTAATACACCTTATAACTTCCTTGCGGGAGATACGTTGGCATTTCGGCCGTCACCGTCTTGGCCTCAAACGGCTGGACGCTTGCCAGCCCGTTCGAATTCGTTTCCGTCTCAAGCACCTGCTGCGTTAGATAATTTTCGTAGGCGAACACAACCTTGTCCGGACTGCCGGCAATGTTGCCGTCATTTTCGATATCCATTGAAAAAAGAACTTTTCCGGGAAAGTGCATCCACCAAAAAGAGTGCCCCACCTCGGCATTACTCATGGTTACGCGGCGGACCGTGAAGTTAACCGATTTCTTGTCGATCACCTGCAGATTAACGTCGACCTGCGCGCCAATCGTGAGGCCGACCGTGCCGGCCGCCGGCGACGAGAGCGGCGAAACGACAATCTGAATGTTCCCGCTATACGCGCCAAGCTTCGCATCGCTCGGCACATTGACGCTCACGATAATCGGCATCTGCTGCGTTCCCGCCGGCATCACGAACTGCGTGCCGCGATCGATCGAAATCCAGCTATTGGCGCCGGGAACATTGATGGTGATTTTTGCCGTGAGATCCTGGTCGGGATTCCCGCGGACTAAAATGATCTTCTGTTCGTAGTGCGAATTCTGCGTCAGCGATCCGTTTTCTACATAGGGCGGGGTGATGCCAAACCCTTCAGCCGCGGACTGGTGAACCCGAAACGAAAAAAAGGCGCATGTCGCAAGCGCCGCCGCCAATATGAAAAAAATCTTTTTCATTCGAAGGCTTCCTAATCATTATATACCACCCGCCCGAAGTGAAAAACGAAACGGGCTACCAGTAAAGCGCATCGCTCTTGACCGCGACAAAGGTATTTTGCCCGGTATATGCGCCGGAGAGTTGAATCGTCACCGGCACCGCAATACCCCAATAGGTCGATCCGTTGGACGGACTTGATGTCGCGATTGTTTTTGGAATATGAATCGGCACCAGGGTTCCAGGGCTCACAAGAAGCGACGACCCCGATCCGTAAGCGAGCGAAGAAGTTGCGAACTGAATCTGACCGACCGGGATGGTCGATGTCGTCGATACCGCGCAGTTCGGATAGTTGGGGCACATATTGGCGCCGTAGAGCGTTTCGTCGAGGCCGACATTGCCCGTGGCAGCAAGAGCCGTCGAGGTGGCAAGCGTGCTGTTTTGCTGACCGGGACTTAATGCGCCGAAATTGATCGAGGGCGTCTGGAGCTGCGCCGCGAGGAAACTCGCGACATCATCACCCGTCGAACCTTCTACGAGAGAACTGGTAGCGCCGATGTTGTTGATGGCTTCAACGCTCGCCAGCCAGTTCTGATTGTAATATTGAGTGTCGCTCGCCTGCGTTCCGTCCGTAGGATCGGCGTTGTACCACATCGGGAAATAGCAGGTCCAGACAGCCGTCAGCGAGCTGGTGCCGGCGCAGGAACCCGCGTTCTGCGAGCAGGAATAATTCCAAGTGGACGTGCCAATGGCGGCCGGATAACAGTTATTCGGGTTATAATTACCCGCCGTCTGGCACGAAGCCTGGCCGATTCCCGAACGGTAAACATCGATAAGCGCGTTTGCAATCTCGTTCCCGCCCTGCGCCGTCTCGCAGCTGTTGTTATCCGAAACGGTGAACTGCACCGCGAAGCCGTTCGTCTGCCCGCCGGGATTCGTGAGTGTCAGCGGCGTACTCGATCCGTTGGTATTGAGGATCGCGATACTCGACGACGTAATTGACGGGGCAACGTTACTCACGACATACGGAGAATCGCTCGCCTCCGCCCCGCCCTGCGCCGCAAGGCCGTGCTGGTCGACGACAAATCCGTACGAAGCATACGTCGTGTCGGGCGTTGGAATCGGAATGGTCGACGAACAGGTTGGATTGGAGGTCGTCGTTGCCGAAGTACAGTAGCTGCCGGCAGGGCCGCACGCGCTACCCGTAAAATCATTCGCCTTGCAGACGAAAAGCTGAATCGTGTCGGTGGCGCCCGTAAAGTTATCCGGGTCGGCGGCGGTTGTCGTCCAGGTTATCGTTCCCCCGGGAAGAACCGGAGAACTATTCGCAATCGCCGTGAAATTTGGCGGATGGTTTACGACGAACGGCGAGGCGGTGGTGCCTGACCCCTGCTCGTAAGTCGCATTACATTTTGCGCCTCCGGCGTTGTTATCGCAAATCCAGGCGAACCAGGGGTTGATTTGCGGATCGGTGACCTGGGTGATGTAAGTCGTCGTGGCATTCGTTCCGCTGGTCGTCGAACTTGAAACGCCCCATTGGAACGATGTGCCGCCGCCGCAGGTCGGCGCACTGCCCCCGGGACCCGGCGTCGGCGTACTGCTTGACTTACAGATAAGAAGATAGAAATTGTCATTGTTCGGATCGGTTGCAACCGCATTCCACTCCATCGGACTGCCGGCGTTAGTTGGCGACGAAGTCGAAGACTCGAATGCTTCCTGTGCGTTCACGGTCCAGTTCGGCGGCGTATTAAGCACCGTTACGGTAGTTGTCGCGGTGCTTTGGGCAAAGGTGAAACGCGCGTGATTCAAGGCGTCGCTCGCCCAGAAATTCGCCGCGAGAAATGCAAACGCGAGCACAATACCGAGAAAAATAATCGAAATGCGAATCCGCCCGCGCGCGCCGCGGGAACCGTTTTTCAACCATTCAGTACAGCGGCGGATCATATATTGCCGTTGCTTTCATTGTACCGCAGTAACAACGACCCAACGAATAAGTTATCCACACCTCTCTACTTATACCGAATCGCTTCGAGCGGACTGATCGATGACGCCCGCCGCGCCGGGAAGATGCCGGTCACGAAACCGACGATCGCGGAAAAGAACGTGATGAAACCGAGGAAGGTAGCCGGGAATGCAAACAGGGCGACAGCGGCGCCCCCGAAGTGAGTCGCTACCAGATTAAGAATGTAATTAATCGCAAGTCCTCCTATAATGCCCATGCCCATGCCGGTCATACCGCCCAGAAAACCGACCACGACGGCCTCCGCGAGGAAAAGAAACTGGATGTCGCGCGGCGAAGCGCCGATGGTGCGCATGACGCCGATTTCCCCAGTCCGCTCGAGGAGCGTGACGGTCATCGTATTGAACATACCGATCGCCGAAACGACGAGAGCGATGCCGCCAAATCCGGCAAGCACCCACTGAACGCCCGTGAAAATCTGGTTTGCCTGATCAACCGTCTTCGAGAGCGCGGAAACGACGTATCCCGCTTCCACCAGGGCCTTCTGTACAGCATTCAAATTCTGGCTCGCATCCACGCGCACCTGCGCTTTCTCATACTCGGTCACGCCAACCTGCGATGAAAGCGTTGAAAGCGGAATCATCGCGTAAATGGAGGCCGTGTCGTTCGTGACGCCGGTGACGGTAAAATTCCCGTTGAGCGGCACCTGGTCGGCGCCGCCCTGGGCGCCGGTCGACGGAGCGACGACGCGGAACGAAACCGGCTTGCCGATGATATCCTTCGGATTGCTGACGCCGAAGAGCTGGAGCGCCGCAGAAGAAAGGATGATATCGCTGCTATCAGCCGGCGCATCGGTGAACGCGCTCCCTGCCGCCATCTGAATGCCGGCATATTTGAAATAAGACGCCTGTATCCCCTGTAAATCGGTGTTTGCGGAAAGACCATTGTACGTGATAAGCGACTGGAAATCCGCAAGCGGCGAAACATCGAGAACGTTGGGAAGTTTCTTGAATGCCGCAACCGCTTTATCGTCAAGCGTCACCGCGCTCGTCGTCGGCGGCGTGACCGTCAGACTGAGCAGCGTGTCGCCGAACACGATCTTTTCGAGCAGAATATTCTGGAGGCCGAACCCGAGGCCGACGAGCATCACGACAGCCGCCGTACCGACGCCCATGCCGAGAATCGTAAGCCACGTCCGCGCGGGATTCGTCTTGAACATCCGAGTGGAAAGCTTGAGGGCGTCGCCGATGCGCATGTCTTTGGTGTTCTTTGTATTATAGATACATTCCCTGTCCGATTAGCTTCTCGAGATACCAGGTCGCGTTACGCGCGGTTTCCGCGGGAATACCCATGCCGTCATTTTCGTACGGCGCCTCAAGGCGGCGGCGGAAATCCTCCGACTGAATGAAGCCGCGGATACGGAACTTCAAAAGCTCGTCCATGCGGGCGATATGCTCCGGCGGCAATGCGATGCCGCATTCGCGCAGCACGTCCTCCCGAACCCCGGCGATGCGCTCCGCCTGGCGCGGCGACGCAACTTTAGCGGTGAAGTTGTCGCGATAGGATCGGATTTCGCGCGCCTCTTTAAGTACAATGTTCAGTTTTTCCTCGAATACCGCCGCGTTGTTTTTGGGTATTTCCGGACCGCCTTCCTCTACGCGGCGCATCAGGCGGTCCACGAAGCCCTCGTTCGTCAGCTTGCCGTCAATAAACTGGCCTACCGTCCGTTCGAGCTTTTCAATCTGATCAAATCCGATGTCCTGCGTCAGAAAATTGACGATGCTCTTGACGCGTAGCTCTTCCGGCGAGGCATACGGATAAATACGCGCGAGCTTCTCAATCTCCGAAAGAATCGATGTGCCCGGATCGGTCTGCTTGATCTGTTTTTTTTCAGGGTTGATCACTTCACGCTCAACGCCGCCGTCCTTCATGTGGTATACGCGGTGCGCGTAGGGCAGGAGTTTCGCGTCGTGGGTGACAAGAATGACCGTCTTCTGCTGCTTTATGTTGATCTCCTCGAGCATGCCCATCACCTGATCGGACGACACCGAATCCAGATTACCGACCGGCTCGTCGGCAAACAGGATCTCCGGATCGTTGATGAGCGACCGCGCGACTGCGACGCGCTGCTGTTGGCCGCCTGACAGATCGGTGGAGCGCTTATAGGCCTGCTGATCCACGCCGAACTGTTTCAGGAGTTTCATGGAGCGCACATCCCGTTCCCGCCGTGGAACGTCCGCGAAAATAAGAGGCAAGGCGACGTTGTCCATCACGCTGAGCGAAGGGATCAGGTTGAACGATTGGAAAATGATGCCGACGGTGCTTCGCTGGAACTGCACCATCTTCTTTACGTTGTACTTATACGGATTTTCGCCTTTTACGAGAATTTCGCCGGACGAAGGCGGCAGAATACCAAGCAAGCTGTAGAGCAGGGTCGATTTCCCGCAGCCCGACGGACCGAACAGAATGATATATTCCTTCGGATAAATCTCCAGGCTTTCGCCGCGCAGCGCGTAATACTCGTTGGCCTTGCCCTCGTTATATACAACTTTGATGTTATTAACCCTGATGATCGGTTCAAGCATGAAGGTAGTTTATGGTCCCGCCGGTTTCGATCCGCCCGTGAAATTGCCAAGCCATCCGAACGTTCCCTGGAAGTTGGCCAGAATGAGATCAATGATGCTCTTCTGCTGCTGCGGTGTGAGCAATACGTAATCCTCGGAACTCGTCGTGTTGCCGTCAACATCGGTACAAGTGACCCAGTATTTATATACGGTCGCAGGCGTGAAATCCGTTACGACAACCACGTGCTTGGTGAGCGGCGCGGTCTCGGTCGTCGTGGTCGCAACGTGCCCGCCCGCCCCGCCGACTGCATAGGAAAGGAAGCAGGAAGCCGGTTCGTCTGTCAGCCACGAAATCACTGTCTGCACCGTCGTATCCTGGCCCGGGTAGAGCGTCGAATCGTTCGCCACCTGGGAAATAACCGGGGGGTAGATGTTTTTCGTCGTCACGAAATAAATCGGCTGGCTCGTCACGCTGTCGCCAGCCTGGTTCGTGGCGGTAATAACGGCGGAATAGCGCGTCTGAAACACGAGTCCCGAAATCTGGACGATGTGGGTCGCCAGGTACGTCGGATCGCCGGTCGAAAGCGCTTTCCGGTTTGCCATGTCGGTATAGGTCACGGTGCCGGCGGACGGCATCGGCGTCCCCCAGCTGATCGTTACGTCATGCTCGCCCACCCTCACGACGTGCGGATTGATGATTTCCGGCAGAATTGACTTGGTCGTAAACGTAAGATTTGGGCTCGCGCCGGGAGCGCCGATACCGCCCGCCCGCGACGAAACCTTATAGTCGTACTCCGTCGCCGGCGTCAGGCCGTAAATAGTAACCGAGTGCGTCTTGGTATTCGTGTTCGTATCCTGTTCCACGCGGGTATAAGGATTAGCCGCATTCGGATTGTACTGCGAGTTCGAAACGAACGAGACGGCGCCGTCTGAATTCTGATCGGTGCTCCAGGTCACCGTCGCCTGATCGGTCGAAATAGCGAGCTGCGGATTGCCGAGTATTTCCGGCGGACCGATATTGGCCTGGGCCTGGGAAGAAAGCGCCTGCCCGACCGCCGTGAGCGCCGCGGCATTCGTGATCTGGCTGATGTCCTTGATCGCCTTTTCTGCAAGGAGCTTTTGGACGGCGTTCGTCACGCTGTTGAGCTGCGAGAGGTCAACGGTGCTCGTCGTGGTAAACGAGTAGTCGCCCGAAAAGTTCTGGTTCCCATTCACATCAGTCGAACGGATGCGGAAAAAATACGTCGTGCCGGGCGACAGATTCGGAATGACGACGCTATGCGTCGTACCGAGCGGCCCCTGGTTTCGCACGCCGCAATAGTTCGTGTCCTGGCTCACGTTGACGTAACTGTCGGTGTTTACGTCCGTCGTCCAAGTCACCGTCGTTGACGTCGCCGAAACGCCCGTCACCTGAACGTTCGAAATAACCGGCGCCGACTGGGCGCTCGCACTCCGCACGATGACGATAGCCGCGCCGACAGAAACCGCCAGCAAGCCCGTTGCAAACCACGAACGAATACTCATATTATTGTAATTCTACCACGCGCCGATGGCGGCGCGGCGCGCTTGACACGGCGCGACTGAGCCGGCGCATCGCGCAGCTCAGTCGCCATAGCAGCGCCCGCCGCATTTTTCCGCCGGTTACGGCCAGGGCAGCGAGTTCAAAACGCCGATGAACGAATTGCCGCCGGTGTACGTCGTCGCCATCTGCCCTGACGGTATGGAAATTCCCCAATAAAACGTCGATGTGGGCGACGTGCTGGTTGACGTCGGCTTCGGTAAGTCAAGATAAACCGTCGTGCCGGGATTCGCGAGAAGCGTCGTCCCGGACGCATACGAGAACGACGAAGTGGCGAACCGCTGCTGTCCTACCGGAATGCTGAATGATCCGTTTGTCATATTGGTGCCGTACACGTTCACGTTCATGGAAACGTTGCCGGTTGACATGATGACTGACGTCGCCGTGAGCGATGCCATCGCCTGGCCGGTCGTGAAGTTTCCGTAGTTGATCGTGGAAGTGGTTTCGAAGGCGAGGAGTGATAAAAGCGGCACGCCGGTAGACGTGGCGGTTCCCGTCGATCCCGCCAGGTTGGCGACGGTGAAAGCCGCCGACCAGGAATCGCCCGCCCACGGCGTTCCCGAATCGGTCGGCTGGGCGAAATACCAAACCTGATAGTCGCAGGTGGCGGTGCAGGTTGTCCCGGCACAGTTGCTGAGCGAACACGCGCCCGGCGGCTCCTGATAGCAATTATTCGGATCCGCCGCGCAGCCCGGACCCAAGCTCGTGCGATACAGGGTGCTTGAAACCGAATAGATGTCGGTGTAGCCGTTCCCCTCGCTTACGGTCGCGGTGGCCGTGATAAGCGTTGTCGTGCCCTCGATAAGCGTGATGTTCTGGCCTCCGTTCAGCGTTATGTTTCCGACCGTCGGAGGCACGTTTCCGATGGCAACCACCGGATAATTCAGGTAGGAGGCGAACGGAGTGCCGTTTGACTCGATGGCCCGCAGGCAAAAGTAGGCGCCGCCGGGCGCATTGTTGTCGACAAGCGAAAAATCCCATTTGCCGTCCTCGCCGACCGTAACTGCGCCCTGCGAATTCCGGAATGTGTT
>JAJXYP010000046.1 GCA_021780545.1 bacterium | reverse complement strand
TACGCTCGTTTTTAATATCATTCCGCTTGCGATTAACATCATCGGAACGGTCGCGATCATTTGGCTGCAGTCGCCGTTTATCGCGCTTGCGATGTTTGCCTGGGTGATGGTTTCCATGACCGGCAATTATGTATTCTCCCTCTGGAAGCTCAAATATGATCGCCGCGCCGCCGCGGCTGATTCCGCGACGACAGCGTTTCTCGCGGACACCATTTCCAATCATCCGACGATCGCTTCCTTCACCGGAGCGCCATTCGAAACGAAATCATTCAGGGGTATTTCCCGGGATCAGGCGGATGCCCAGCGGCGAGCATGGAATCTCTCCAGCGTCCTGGATGGCGTGCAGGCTGCTTTGATTGTCGTCATTGAATTTATCCTGTTTTATTACGGGATTCGGTTCTGGGTTGCGGGGACAATTACCGTCGGCACATTCGTCCTTATTCAGGTCTATCTTATCGGCCTCGCCCAGCAGTTGTGGGGATTCAGCCGCGTTGTTCGCACCATCTATGAAGGAATCGCCGATTCCGAGGAAATGGTAGGCATCATGCGCCAGCCGCATGAAGTGGTTGATGTTGCGGGTGCCCGGCCGCTCAAAGTCAAAAAAGGAGAAATTGTTTTCAGGGATGTTTCGTTCGCGTTTCCGAATCAGAAGCCGGTTTTGAAACATATTGATTTGCGGATTGCGCCCGGAGAAAAAGTTGCGGTCATCGGTCCGTCGGGGGCGGGGAAGTCAACGCTCGTCAGGCTTATTCTCCGGCTCTATAACTTAGAACAGGGCCAGATCCTGATTGACGGACAGGATATCCAGCGCGTTACACAGGAAAGTCTGCGGGAAGCGGTGAGTTTGGTGCCCCAGGATCCGGCGCTGTTTCACCGGACGCTCTCGGAGAATATTCGATATGGGCGGCGCAACGCCGCCAATAAAGACGTTGTTGCGGCGGCAAAGCTTGCCCATTGCGATGATTTTATCGACAACCTGCCGCTCGGATATGAAACTTATGTCGGCGAGCGGGGTATCAAATTGTCGGGTGGCGAGCGCCAGCGCGTCGCCATCGCTCGAGCTATCCTGAAGAATTCGCCGATCCTGATTTTGGACGAGGCGACGTCCAGCCTCGATTCTCATTCGGAGGCGCTCATTCAGGATGCGCTTGAGAAACTGATGAAGGGGCGCACGGCAATCGTCATCGCGCACCGGCTTTCGACGATCCGACGGATGGATCGTATCATCGTGGTAAGGCATGGTTCGGTGGTGGAAGAGGGAACTCACGCCAGCCTCATAGCCAAGCCTAAGGGTTTATACAAGCACCTCTGGGATCTCCAGGCGGGAGGTTTCATTACGGACCGATAGCTGCCGTGGGGTTTCAGCTTTGGTTATGCGCAATACCAAGACGCCTATCTATTTGGCGCGGTATTTATCCACACTGTTTCCGCCGGCCGGTATGTTACACTGGACGTATGGAGTTTTTGGCACTCGTTTTCCTTTGGCCATTACTTGTGCTTACGGTGGGGGTTGTTATTGTTTCGGGATTTGACGCCGGCGGCGTTGGTTTGGCAATGATTGCGGTTTTGATCTTTTGCGTCTTTCTTGTAGGGTTGCGGGATCACCTTGGAAATCCGAAGGGTGCTACCCCGGAGGAAGAGGCTGACGGCGTTCGACGCAGCATCGTTGCATTTTCCATCGGATTGCTCGTCCCGATTTGGATGAGTTATCTGCTTGCCGCCATGCAGGACGGCATCGCCGGCATCATTGTAGGCCTCCTGATCGGTTTCGGCGTGCTGACTTGGGGAATGCTTCTCCGGGGCAACAAAGTCATTACGGGAGCGAATATTCTCGGCGGAGGGCTCGCCATCGTTTACCTTTACATGCAGCTTTGGCAGCTCGGCCAGCTGGCGCAGGTGATTGGCGCAGCGTTCGGACTCCTTATGGCTGTCATCATTTCCGTCATAAAATTCAGAGAAAAATTGGCATGAAAAACCAGCCGATAAAAATCGTTTTCGGTCTGATTATTTTCCTCTTCGGTTCGGCGTTGGCGTATTTTACCGCAAACTATGTCAGCGCAAGCCACGTTTTCGATTACTGGGGGACGATTGCGATTTTCACCGGTGCCTACATTCTTGCCGGCATAGTCGTTTCGTCTATCTTTTCGGTCAGCTTGGGATTTCTTTTTGCGGCCGACGTACTCCTACTGAATTTAATGATGCAATATTACGGACAGTGGGCGACCAATCTGAAGTTCCTGGTAATCGGATTTATAATCGTCGTCCTCTACTTGGCGGCGGGAATGCGACTGAAGGATAAGGAACCGGCGCCGCCGGTCGGCTAGCGGATCCCGACCGTTTAATGAAAGGCCACCCGTTGGGTGGCCTTTCTCTCAGTGATTGATTCGCGCCAGCGTGGCGCGAACCGCATGCGTTACGATCGCCGTCTGCTGTCGGAACATTTCCGTATCGAGATTCCGGAGACGTCCTTCGCAGAAGAGAGGTCGCCAGGGAGAATGATCCCGCGTTATCAGCAAGATTGGTCCTCCGACAGCGGCCCATGGATAGAGATCGATGGTGTTGCCGTGGGGCGTGGTGAGCCACGAGTGCTGCCATTTCGCCCTTCCGAAATACCCGTCTTTAAGTTCGACCGGGAAACAGGCAGCAATAGCCCGGGTGATCGCATGGCACGAAACGGGAATCGGCCGGCCGTCGGCGTCCGTGCCGAGATCGACTTCCGGAAGCTCCAAGAAGACCTTTCGTATATCCTCGAACAACTTCAGCTCTTCCGGATTAATTTGTTTTTCAGCGAATGATTTCACTGGCGCAGGCCTCCTGTTCCCGCTAGCGCAAGTTAATCAGAGATGAGCCGTTGAGTCAACCTTCGTCTCGCGCCGCCCGGCGTGCTATACTAAGCAACGCTGTGAACTTTCATCCGATCCTCGTTCATATTCCGGTGGCCCTCCTGTCGTTCTACGCAGTTTTTGAGTGTATCCGGATTGACGCATTGCTTAAGTTGCGGGAGTGGTTTTATATCAAGGCGTCGTTTCTGTTTCTCGGCGGTCTTGGTGCGCTTGCCGCGGCGCTCGCGGGGCCGCTCGGCGAACGGTTGTTCTCTTTTGAACGATCAACGATTCAGGCGCACAAGTTTTTTGCGGGCTTCACGATCGCCATTTTCGGCCTTATTGCGCTCATTTATCTCGCGATGTTCATTGATGATATCTGGGGCAAGCGCATCTGGCATTCGCGTTATCGTTCGGCGTGGAGATCAATCATGGAATTTGACGACCGCCTTTTCACGGGTGCTGTTTTGGTGCCGATGGCGGTGGCAGGCCTCGCGGCGCTCCTCGTAACGGCCGCGCTGGGCGTTACCATCGTTTACGGGGCGACGAACGATCCATTCACGCACGCAGTGAACACGGTCATCGCGCCGTTGCTGCCGTTCGTTTCGCGGTGGTGATATCCGTTTCTTCCATGCGCATACGCGAGACGTTCTCTTCTCTTAAAATCAGGAATTTCCGCCTTTATGTCATCGGCCAGGCGGTTTCTTTGTGCGGCACCTGGATGCAGACCATCGGCCAGGATTGGCTGGTGCTCAAAATGACGGGATCGGGGACCCAGCTTGGATTCGTTTCCGCGATGCAGTTCCTTCCGATTTTGCTTTTCGGGCCGTGGGGCGGCGTCATCGTCGACCGGTTCGAGAAGCGAAAGCTGCTTTATGCGACGCAAACGGCGGCGGGCGTGCTTGCGCTCATCCTGGGCGGATTGGTGATCGCGAACGCCGTACAGCTGTGGATGATCTATGGCCTGGCGTTCGCGCTCGGTATGGTGAACGTCGTCGATAATCCGGCGCGCCAGACCTTCGTGCCGGAGATGGTCGGGCGCGAGGCGCTGCCGAACGCGGTCGCGCTCAATTCGACCGAGGTGAATCTGGCACGGGCCGTCGGGCCGGCGCTCGCCGCCGCCGTCATCGCGACCGCCGGGCTTGGCACCTGTTTCATTTTCAACAGCATTTCGTATGTGCCGGTCATCGTCATGCTGCGGGCGCTGCGGAAGAATGAACTGTCTCCGGCGCCGCGCGAGACGAGCCGTCCCGAACTGCGAGCGGGGATTCGGTACGCGCGATCGTCGCCGGCGCTCTGGTATCCGCTCGTCATGATGGCGATCATCGGTACTTTCACTTACGAATTTTCGGTGAGCCTGCCGCTCCTCGCGCGGTTTGCTCTCGGCGGCGGCGCCGGGGCGTACGCGGCGCTCGTTGCGGCAACCGGTTTCGGATCGATCGTCGGCGGGCTCTTTACTGCGTCCCGCCGCAAGGTCGGCCTCGCTGATGTCGTGATTTCGGCATTCGGTTTTGGCGTCACTTTTTCCGCCGCGGCTTTTATGCCGAATCTCGCGACGGCTTGCGTGGTGCTGTTCTTTGCCGGCATTGTTTCGATTCAGTTCATCTCGTTTACGACTATCATTCTCCAGCTTGAAAGCGAGCCGCGGATGCGCGGCCGCGTAATGGCGCTTTGGAACATGGCGTTCCTTGGTTCGACGCCCGTCGGCGGGCCGGTGATCGGCTGGATCGGCGAGGTTGCCGGTCCGCGTGCAGGTGTTTTGGTTGGGGGTTTGGCGGCGCTCGCGGCCGGCGGTATCGGATGGTTGGCAATGCGACGGCGGCAAAATCACGTGCTATAATGGCTTCATGACCATCAAAAAAATCGGGCATTGCTGCCTCGTGATAGAAATGAAGGGCGTGCGGTTCCTCACGGACCCCGGCAGCTATTCGACCGGGCAGAACGATGAGCGAGACATCGATTGCGTCGTCATCACTCATGAGCACGCCGACCATTTTCACCTTGATTCGCTGAAGGCGGTGTTGAGGAATAATCCGAACGCCGGCGTCGTGACCAATGCCGCGGTTGGCAAACTCCTTGATCAGGCGGGGATCCCGTACGTGTCGGTTCCGGACGGCGGTCGAACGGACGTCGGCGGTATTTCGCTCACCGGGCATGGCGCCAAGCACGCCGTCATTTATAAAGAATACGGTCAGGTGGAGAATACAGGGTACTTCTTCGATGGCACTCTGTTTTATCCCGGTGACGCGTTTTTCGAACCGGGCGCTCCGGTTGACGTCCTGGCGCTGCCGGTCGCCGGACCCTGGTGCAAGCTTTCCGAGGTTATCGAGTACGCGCTTGCCCTGAAGCCGCGCGCGGTGTTTCCGGTGCATGACGCGGTGCTGTCGAGTCCGGCTTTCATCAACCGCCTGGCAGAAACATTTTTGCAGCCTGCCGGCATCGCGTTTATGGCGCTTGAACTCGGGAAGGAAACGGAGATCGGCGCTTAGCGCACCGGGGCGATCGCGAGCAGGTCATCAAGCCGGGCCTTGTCGAATCCGACGATGATTTCGGCGTCGCCGTCGTCGAAGATGATCTCGGTTGCCGGGACGCCCATTTGGCCGGTTTTTTGCACCATCTCTTCGGCTGAGAT
>JAJXYP010000047.1 GCA_021780545.1 bacterium | reverse complement strand
GCAGCAGTTTTTCGGAAGCCGGCACCGGCTCGGCGCTCAACACCCTGCCCACCCGCAAATCGCACTGTTTAAATTCATCTATCGTCATGATTATGTTTTATCAGAAATTATATTATGCCTGCTTCAGCGTTACCGCGACTATTTCCGATTTCGTGCCGAATCGCAGCGGCGGGCCCCAGGTACCGGCGCCGCTCGACGTAAACACCTCCATACGGCCAAACCGCTTGAGGCCGTAATCAAAACCATGATAAACCCGGCGCGTCACGAGCTGCAACGGAAAAATCTGCCCCTGGTGGGTATGTCCGGAAAGCTGCAACGAAAAGCCCGCCGCTTCGCCAACCGCGAGTTCCGACGGTTCGTGTTTTATGAGAATACTCGGCTTGGCCGCGTCAATCTTGATGTCCGCCAACACCTGGCGGTACGGCTCGGCGCCGACGGTGTCTTTCCAATCCACGCCCGCGAACTGCAATCCCGCCACATCTACGGCCTCGTTCTCAAGGACCCGGAACGGCATCTTCCGGATGCTTTTCATGAAAACATCAATGCCGCCGTTCACGTATTCGTGGTTACCCGTCACGTAGAATATGCCTCGCGGGGGCCGAAGCGCCGCAAGGGGTGCCGCAAGCGCCTCCGGATCGCATTTCACGCCGTCAAACAAATCGCCGCCGATCAAAACAACTTCCGGATTCTCCGACCGGATAATCGCCGCGATCCGCTCCGCAAAACCGACGGTCCAAATCGCGCCCAGGTGAATATCGCTCACAAAAACAATCTTTTTGCCTTTCCAAACATCAGGCAAATGCGGCAAGGCAACGTCAATCCGCGTCATCTGCGGCTTACCAGTCCGCCAGGACGCATAGACATGGATCAAAAACATACCGCCGAGCGTGATAACGCCCAAAAGCGCCGGGGAAACATATACGTCGCGGCCATAAAAAATCAGCTCCAGGAGATAAAAGAAAAACGACCCCACAAAGAGAAAATGCACCAATCCGAACCAGTATGAGCTCACCCGATAACACGTCCTCGTCACGGCATTCGAATACCGATAAACAACGAGCGACGATATTACAAAAGTAAGAGAAAGGACGCCGAACGCCCAGGCAAGCCAAGCAGGATCCCAGCCAAAAGCATCGACAATCGACTTATAAACCGCCGAATGCACAAAAAAAAGAAGCACCTGATAAACGCCCAGAATGGCGATAAATAGCAGCGGCATCTTCGTTACTGTATCACGAAAACGCCTGCTCGAAAAGCATTCCGGCGATGTCCCGGTTTTCACCCGAAAACACATCCTGGTGGAGATCGATGTTCGGCAGACTGTTGCATTCAATGACGCCGCACCGATCCTGATCCCGCCAGGAACGCTCCATATCACCCATGATGAAATCGACGCCGACCAGCGAATCACCGAGCACTTCCGCGATATGTTCGAAAAGTGTCCGATTGTCAGGATGCAAGCGGTCGGTGAAATCGGTCGTCGTGCCGCCATAAAACCGCGAAACATGCGTGTCAAGATTGAACATCTCGCCCTTCGCCGGAACGCGGCTCCAATCGACGGGGACGTCGAGCGGCAGAGTATGATAAACAGGCCCGGCGCGGCGCGGATCACGATTCGCGACAACGGCCAACTCCCGGACCGTCGAGACGCCGTCGCCCACGACATGCGGCGGCTCGCGGCGGCAAACCGCGGTCAGCTTCCCCGCAACGAGGAGGATGCGGAACAAACTCCCTTGTAACTGCTGCTCTATAATGACCAAGGGCGACAGCTGGTTCGCCTTATGGAACGCCGTGGCAAGCGCCTCCGGCGTCGCAATATCCACTGTCGTGTGGCGGCTGCGCGATCCGATATGCGGCTTTGCGATCACGGGAACGCCCACCGCGCGCATCGTCCGCAGAGCGCCGCCGAACGTGAAACACGCGCGTCCGCGCGCCATCGGTATCCCTGCGGCGGTAAATTTATGCTTCAGCGTCGCCTTGTTGTCCATCCAATCGAGCGACTTCGACTTCCCGCTCCCCGGACGCGGGAGCCCTTCGAACAGAATCGTTTTCTCTCGCCGTTGCGCGACGAAAAAATTGATGCCGTCGGGACGGCCGAGAACCCGGAACTGCCACAGGGCGATCCCCCGCTGCCGGGCTGCTTCCCAAACCATCCGGTTCCGCGCCGAATCGCTGCCATCCGGTCCCGATTTTAGCGTTCCGAGCCGCAAAGCCGCCGCCGCCCGGAAAATCGCGAGCGACCAGCCGTCAAAAAGATGATTGGCGCCCGACGGAAACACCGCCCCAGCTATACGGTCAAAAACGCCGCTCACCGGCATGAATACCGAATCAAATAGCGCCGATACCCATTCCGTCTTATGATTGACGGGATATTCACCGCAATCCGGACAGCGAAACGAATGTTCTGCCATTTGCGTATATAATAAAAGAAAAAGGTCGAAAACAACAGCTACCAACATTATGTCTACCAGCAACAAAGCAGCAGTATGGGGCCTCGCCGTCGTCATCGTCCTCGGCGCTGCCTGGTGGTGGATGAGCAGCAATCAGTCAGCAGTCGCGCCGGCCGCGCCGAGCGCAACCACGGCCGCGCCAGGAGGCACGACCCAGCCAGCAGCCACCGGAACCGCTCCCGCCACCCCTTCGAACGGCATCTCGGCAACCGACAGTTCGAACGCCGCCCTGCAAAGCGACCTTTCGAATGTCGACAGCCAGATCAACGGATTCCCGTCCGATAACACGAGCGTCAGCCAGGGCATGAACGACCAGCCCGTCGCGCAGCAGCAAACGTTATAACCGTAACTCGGTAAAACCGTCTTCGTTTTCTTTTTTGTCGCAAGTAAATAAACAGAAATCATGAAATCAAACATAAATCAGCTAGGCGCCGCGGTTTCCGCGGCAGCGCTCCTGGCGACGGGCCTCGTTTCGCCCGCGTTCGCCCAGGTGCCGAATGTCGGCCTCGGCGTTAATGCGACGGCAACCGCCACCGTCAACACCGGCGGCACCGGAGGCGTAAGCGGCACCGCGGGAATCAAACTCTCCGTGCGGGAAAAAGCCCGGGTCGCGCTCGCCATGCAGCGGGCCGATCAGGAAATCGCGCGCCGCATCAACGCCCTCAATGCGCTCAACGTGCGCATCAACAAGATGGTCCGCATTTCGCCATCCGACCAGGCCGGCCTTTCGACGGAAGTCCAAAATCAAATTTCCACCCTAAACTCACTTCAGGTAAAAATTTCGGCCGATGTCGCCGCTAACTCGACCTCGTCTCTTAAAACCGACATAAAATCGATCGTCTCGTCGTATCGCATCTTCGCGCTTATCCTTCCGCAGGGAGCGCTTGAGGCGGCGGCTGACCGCATCCTCAATGTCGACAGCATGATGACGACCATCGCCGGCTTGCTCCAGACTCGCATTTCGCAGGAGCAGTCGTCGGGATCTTCAATGAGCACGTCCGTTGCGGCGCTCGCAGACATGAACGCCAAACTTTCCGCAGCCAGCACGCAGGCGAACGCAGCCATTTCTGGCATCGCGGGACTCCAGCCGGATAACGGCAATCAAACCGTGATGGCTTCGAATCTCGCGGCTCTCAAAGCCGCCCGGACGAAAGTCCAGGCAGCCCAACAGGATCTCGTCGCCGCACGCAAGGATGCCGGCGCGATCGTCCGCGCCCTGATCGCAATCCGCGTTTCAGGCAAGGCCACAACCACCGCCAATGCGACGGGGACGGCAGGCGGAGCGTCATCCAGCACGCAGTAATCTCCCCCTCATACCCGCGCCTCGGTGCAGGTATGGACCGGCGAATATATTCGTTTTCTTCGCCGGTCTCTCCGCTTCGTTCACGTTTCCCTCAAAAACGCGCCCTCGGGCGCGTTTTTGGCAGCGGCAATGCGAACATTGATAAACGCAAAATGTGCGGCTATAATAATCAACGTTGCCGGGTCGTCTAATGGTAGGACTCCAGGTTCTGGCCCTGGGTATCTTGGTTCGAATCCAGGCCCGGCAGCACTAGTCAGCGCAGTATCGTGAGAGACCGGAGAGCGTCAAATCTGCTAGAATAAGAATATGAAGCCGAGCAAGAAAATTCTCTTCCTTATCGAGCAAGCGGGCACTCTTTTACAAATGCCCCGCTCGCACGTGCGCACGCTCGGCAACGCATTTGACACGATCGCATCGCATAGCTATCACGTATCAATCATGGCGTACTGCATTGCTCGCATGGAAGGATTAAGTCACGAAGACGGCATGAAAGCACTTTCAATGGGAGCGATGCACGATTTAGCAGAAGGCCGTACGGCGGATCTAGATTTTATTTCTAAAAATTACACAACGGACGATGAAGAGAGGGCTATCAGGGATCAATTTAAGAATGTTGACTTCGGAAAAGATCTTGAAAAACTTCTTGGAGAATATAATGAGCGGGAATCGCCGATCGCAAAGTGCGTCAAGGACGCCGACCAGCTCGCCCAGATGTATATGGAATGGACGCTCATGTGGCGTGGCAATAAGCTTGCACAGCAATGGTTTGAAGGAGACTTTACGGCTCGCATCCCCTACTTCCACACCGAATCCGGGAAAGAGATCGCGCTTGAATTAAAAGACAGTAATCCAAACGAATGGTGGTGGGACGAGTTCGTGACAAAGAAGGGTGAGCCTAAAAATAAGGAACACTTAATTGGGAAACATTTCGGCGAAAAAGAGAAAAAATCCTGACCCATCCCGGATTCGAACCGAAATCAAAAATAAACATGATGGAAATGAAACAGGGTCGCGACGAGGCGACCCTGAGGTTTGTTTCTGCGATGCGCTAGTACTAGACCGCCACCGCTTGCTTGTAGGTTTCCGCGAACGCCGCGGCATCGATCAGGTACGGCTCGCCGTCCTGACTCGACCCGTCGTCTGTGCAGACATCGGCGATCATGCAATCCGCTTCGCCCGTCTGCGGGGAACCCCATGAAGCCATGATCTCGATCGGCTCACCGAACGGATTCACGATCGCGCGGCAGGAACCCTTCGCCGCGTAGACGCCGTCTTCGGCAGTCGCTTCGTAGCGCGCGGTGAACTTCTTGCCCGAGATGATGTACTGCTCACCCGACGGATTGGTTACGATATAGTCGCCTTCGTTGGCTTTGTTTTCGGTTTCTTTTTTGCCGCTTCCGAGGGTCGTCGTAACTTCTTCGCCAACAACTGCGAGATGAGCTTTCACTTGCCCCTGCTTCTTGAAGACGGGCGCGTTTGCGAGTGCGGCGAGAATCTCAGCCGCTTTTCGGTCAATTTTACGATACATAGCTTACCAGCTCTCCTTTTCAAAGTGCGATCACTTACGCACATGTGGTAGCAGATAAATTGACACTTGTCAAGTAGAACGGGGTGAATTAGCATTCTAACTGCAACCAAGTTTGCAGGCTAATTGCAACCCCCGTTTGGGCATCCATATACTCCCTGGATGTCACATACACACATCGGAA
>JAJXYP010000065.1 GCA_021780545.1 bacterium | reverse complement strand
TCGTAACAAGGCACCGGTAGCGGAAGCTGTCGGTGGATCAATTAAACTACACACATAAAAGCATGTCGTGTAGATGTCGCTGGCGAGTTGCTGTGATTCACGGCAATCAGCCAGAATTGGGGCAACTAAAAAGCTCTCTCGAATTCTCGAAATATGGTATAGTACTCCTATGCCTGACGGTGCGCGAAAAATCATGCTCATTGAAGACGATCGTTTTTTGTCGTCTTTAATGAAGGCGCGATTCGAGAAAGAGGGCTTTACGGTTTTACAGGAATTCGACGGCGAGCAGGCGCTTGAAACGCTCCGCTCGGAGACCCCGAACATCGTAATTCTCGATTTGATTATGCCGAAAATGAGCGGCTTCGAGGTATTACGGGCGATTTCCCTGATGCCGCAGATGTCCAAGATTCCGGTCGTGATTCTTTCAAATCTCGCCCAGGACTCGGATATTGAAAAAGCCCGCCAGCTTGGCGCGCGTGAATATTTCGTCAAAGTGAAAGTTTCCATTGATGATCTCGTCGGCCGGGTGGAGGGATTACTGTGATAGATTCCGCAATAACTTATTTATTTTTATTTCATGATCGCAGAAGACATCATTACAAAAATAAAACCTGGCGCGAAAGTCCGGGTTTTTGAAGGTAAAACTCCGTTTGAGGGCCTGATAATCGCCCGCAAGCACGGCGCGGAAACGGGTGCGACCTTTACGGTCCGCTCGATTGTCGCCGGCGTCGGCGTCGAGAAGGTTTATCCGATCCATTCGCCCCAGATTCTGAAAGTCGAGGTTGTTTCCAGCCCGAAGAAGATTCGTCGCGCGAAACTCTATTTTGTCCGGGGCATTTCCGGTTCCCGCATCAGGCAGAAACTCGACGTTTCGCTGTAGCGACAGCCGGATTTTTCCGCCTGCAAGCCGCGCGATTTGTGCATTTTCCGCGCCTGCTATAGAATTGAGGAATTATGTTCGGCAAAAAAATCGGCATTGACCTTGGAACGGCGAATACGGTGGTGTTCGTTCCGGGCAAGGGGTTCGTCATCAACGAGCCGACGATTGTGGCGCTTACGCGGCCGGATAACGCGGTGCTTGCGGTGGGCCTCGAGGCAAAGGAGATGATCGGCAGGACGCCGGACGAAATCATCGCCTATCGTCCGCTGAAAGAGGGGGTTATCGCCGATTATTATATTACGAAAGCCATGCTGACGTATTTCATCTCGAAAGCTGTCGGTTGGTTCAATATACTGAAGCCGGATGTTGTCATTTCCGTTCCGGCGGGCATCACGCAGACCGAGCGCCGCGCGGTGATGAACGCCGCGCGGGAAGCGGGCGCCGGAAACGCTTACATCGTCCGCGAGCCGATTCTCGCGGCGCTCGGCGCCGGCATCCCGATCAACGCCCGCTCCGGGAACATGATTGTAAACATTGGCGGGGGGACGTCCGAGCAGGCGGTGATTGCGCTCGGAAACATTGTTTCATGGAACAGCTTGAGAATCGCCGGAAACAAGTTCGATCACGCGATTATGGATTACGTAAAGAAAAAATACGCGCTTGCGATCGGCGAGCAGACGGCCGAGATGGTGAAGATAGAAATTGGGTCGGCGCTTCCGACCAAGGAAAAAATGGAATATCAGATCCGTGGCCGCGACCTGGTGACGGGATTGCCGAAAGATATCGCGATTAATTCGAACGAAATTGCCGAAGCGCTCAATCCGCTGCTCATCGAGATTGCCCATTCGATTCAGAACGTGTTTAACGTGACGCCGCCGGAGCTCGTGGCGGACATCATGGAGAAAGGCATCATTCTGTCGGGTGGCAGCGTCCAGCTCCACCACCTGCCGGAATTTCTCGAGCGCTTTCTCGGGGTTCAGGCCTACGTGGCGGAAGATCCGCTTTTCTGCGTGGCGAAGGGCACTGGTCTCATTCTGAATCACCTCGACGCATACAAGCGAACTTTGCTTAACAAACGCTGACGTCTTCGTCTCGCGCCGTTTTTTTATCCCGATGTTGACGGGAATTGCACCGCGAGGCCGTTTGCGGTGGTAGTTGCGATTTCAAAGTAAATATCGGCCGATCCGCCGGTCGTGAAGAGGAGCGGCATCCCCGCGGGATTGACGGTGAAATTGACAGTCTGGTTGTTATACGTCTCGCCCGGTCCGCCGTTGCAGTTGCCGCTGTCGGGGAATGAGAAGGACGGCGTATCGGGTGCCTGCAGGTCGCCGGACTCGTCGGCGACGAGGCGCAGATCGAGCGGCACGCATGTCGGGCTGGCTCCTATTTGAATGGACAGGGTGAGGGACAGTTGGGTTCCCTGGAGAGATGCCGCCGTCACGCTGAAGGCGGCTCCGCCGTCATTCCAGGAAAGCGGCGGCGTGGCGTAGGCGCTTCCGAAAAAGGTGGTTGATGCGGTTCCGGAAGCGGCCCCGGCTCCAAGGAGGCTCGAGGTGGCATTGGCAGCCAGAATGGATGACGATGACCCGGGAGTGCCGGTGAAGGTCCCCGTCGCCATGGTGCCGATTGTGTCCGAGGGAGTTGGGTTCACGCCGTAGGTTCCGGAGGTGGCATCGAAAACGATGAAATACGTGAAAATGCCGAGAATAATGGCGAGCGACCACAGAAAAATCAGGGCATTCCTCATCAGTTTATTGTAGCAGAAACAGATCGGCGTAAAAATAATCCAACGAGATTACCGGAGGGGTGTTTTATCCCGGCGGTTATGCGTCGGAACCCGCGCCGGCGTCTGCCGCCGGAGCGTCATTCGAATCTTTTTTATCGACGGCGTGCGCGTCAACCTCGTAGCTCGTGTTCTGCGCCTCGAAAAAATTGACGAGTTCCAGGACGTCGGTGGCGCCGCTCATCCACTTGGCTGGATTTTTTGCTTTATAGTGGGATCCGATGCCGAGTTCCTCAAGCCGGCGGTCGGCAACGTATTGCACATACTGGTTGACGTACTCTGCGTTGAGGCCCAGAATGCCGCGCGGGAAGAGATCCTGGTTATACCGCGTTTCGAGGTCGACGCCTTCGACAACAATGCTTTTGATTTCGTCAGCGAACTCCTTGGTGAGGATTTCCTGGTTTTCCTCGAGGATGTTGAGGATGAGATTCATGCCGAATTTCAGATGGAGCGACTCGTCGCGCAGGACCCAGTTGATCATCGAGCCGAAATTGCGAAGCTGGTTGCGCTGGCGGAACGAGAGCACGACCATGAAGCCGCTGTAGAACCAGATGCCTTCCATCACGAGGTTGGTGGCAACCAGGTTGCGGATGAAGTTTTTTTTGCCTTCGGCGGTCGAGACATCGAGTGTTTCTTCGGTCATGCGCTTCAGATATCGGTTGATGTACGCTTCCTTCGCCTGCATCGAAGGTTTTTCGAGGTGGAGGCTGTAAAGGTTGTTGCGGTCGAGCGGGAAGGTTTCAAGAACATATTCGAAGGCGACGCAGTGATTCGCTTCCTCCCACATCTGTTTTGCGAGATAGAGGGCGCATTCGGGCGATTTGATGTAGGGATAAATGCCGAGCGCGATCGAGCGATTCACGATGAGTTCGGCGGGATTGAAGAAGGCCATCAAGAATTTTACCGCGTGGCGCTCATCCTCGGTCATTTTTTCCCAGTCATAGAGGTCCTCCTTGAGAGCGATCTCATGCGGGAACCAGGTGTTTCGGACCGCTTGCTGGTAGAGATCGTAGGCCCATTGATATTTGATAGGGTGGAGATTAACGTCTTCCGGTGACGCTTTGCCGATCAGCATGGATGGAGGTGGATGAAGTTTATGAGATTGGTTTCGACGGTAACCAAAGTATAGGGTAAAACGGCAACACGGACAAATCCACAGTTTCTTGACAGTTCGCCCGCTGTTTTGCTATCATTACCGGTATGTTGGCGATTAAATTACAGCGCGTCGGGCGCAAACACCAGCCGAGCTATCGAATCGTGGTGGCCGAACGGCGTTCCAAAATGGCGGCTCCTCCGGTTGAGGATCTCGGTTCATATCATCCTGAAACGAAGAAAATCGCCGTAAAAAAGGAGCGTATTTCTTATTGGATGAGTATCGGCGCCCAGCCGACCGTTACCGCTCATAATCTTTTCGTGGCGCAAGGAGTTATTTCTTCTTCGAAAAAAGCCGTGAAAATGCCGAAGCCAGTGGCGGCGGCAGAAGAGCCCGCGAAAGAGCCGGCGGCGGCCGAACAGGCGGAAGTTCCGAACGTCGAACAGCCGGCCGAAGTATCCGGAGATTCGGGCGTGGAAGCTGCGCAGCAGGCGGCGTAACCGCGGCGGAATATATAGAAACTTAAACTTGCCTCATGCGATTTGTCGCAGGGGCATTTTTTGTATATACTGGCTTGGTATTGCCCCCAGCGATCCAAACCTCCGGGGGAATTAAGTTATGAAAGACAAAATCATCATCAAAGGTGCCCGCGAGCACAACCTGAAGAACATCAATCTCGAATTGCCCCGGGACAAAATGATCGTGTTCACCGGGCTTTCCGGTTCGGGTAAATCGAGCCTGGCATTTGATACGATTTTCGCCGAGGGCCAGCGGCGGTACATCGAATCGCTGTCGGCGTATGCGCGGCAATTCCTCGGGCGGCTCGACAAACCGGATGTCGACGATATCGAGGGGCTTTCGCCGGCGATATCGATCGATCAGAAGAGCCATTCGGCGAATCCGCGGTCGACCGTCGCGACGATAACCGAAATCTACGACTACCTCCGGGTGCTCTTTGCGCGCGCCGGGAAGCCCTATTGTCCCCGTTGCGGCGAAGAGATTCGAAAGCTGACGAACGAAGAGATTGTCGATGTCGCGATCGATTTTGCGCGGGAGAGCGCCGGAACCGCACGAAAAAATCTCGTCATCCTTGCGCCGGTCGTCCGGGGCCGGAAGGGAGAATATTATCAGATGCTCTACAACTTTTTGAACGCCGGGTTCAGCGAGGTGCGCGTCGACGGGAAATATCATTCGCTTCGCGAACGGATTGAGCTTTCGCGCTATAAAGCGCACCAGATTGATCTGGTGATCGACCGCATTCCGTCGGGTATGGATTTTAAAGAAAAAGATAACCGCCTTCGCTTATCGGAAGCGATCGAATCCGGCCTTAAATACGGCGAAGGCGTGGTGACAATCATCGCCGACCGGGAAGTTTCGCTGTCGGCGAAGTTTACCTGTCCGCGGGACGGTTTTTCTTTCCCCGAGATTGAACCGCGCCTCTTTTCGTTCAATAGTCCGTATGGCGCTTGCCCGGAATGCCATGGACTTGGAACTAAGGACCTGTGGTCGGAGGAGCTGTGCGCCGTTTGCCTTGGCAAGCGCTTGCGCGAGGAGAGCTTGAACGTGCTCGTGAACGGCAAGAGCATCAATGCGGTGGCGGAACTGTCGATTGAGGATGCGCTGGTCTTTTTCGGCAAGTTGATTTTCAAGAATGCGTCACTGAACGAGGTTGCGGAGGCGCCGCTCCGGGAGATAAAAAACAGGCTGAAGTTCATGATGGATGTCGGTCTGGAGTATCTGACCCTCGACCGCAAGGCCGGCACG
>JAJXYP010000050.1 GCA_021780545.1 bacterium | reverse complement strand
CATCGACGTCGCTCGCCAAGGATTACGAGGGCGGCTTCAACACGGTCGCGAACACATTCGTCGATTTGCAGGCAATCATGGCCGATCTGCAGAACTTCATGATTGGCACGCAGGTTGATAAAACACATACTAATCCGGATGCCTACGCGAACCTGATGCCGAGCTATCTCCAGGCGAGCGCGGAACCTTATGCAATCAAACTGGAAGCGGAATACCAGGCGGCCGTGACGGTCTATCAGCAGAATTTGAATGATTTCCATGCGACGAGCCGCACGGCTTCGCCGGCTTCGCTCGACGCGCTTTTTGCCGAAACAGAAAATACCGTGAAGACAATCAGTGCGACAGTGAAGGCGGGAAGCGATCTTCTGAATTACGTTACCACGAATTATCCGACAGCCGCCGGCCTCCAGTCGCTGCCTTCGATCACGGCGACGTTCCAGGCGAATTTTGGGAGTTATACCAATACCATAAACGCCGACCTTATAAATCTCATCACTGCGATTACGACGATAGCGAACGACAGCCAGGCGATTGGAACGGCGCAACAGTCGCTTGCACAGGCACAGGCGACTCTCAACCAGCTGACAGTCGGACCGGACGCGCTGACAGTCCAGTCGCAGAATATCGGCATCGAGAACGCGCAGCTGGCGCTCCAGACGGCCCAGCAGAATCTGGCGTACGATACGATCCGCGCTCCGGTCGCGGGGATTGTGTCTTCGGTTCCGTCGGTCGTCGGTGCTTCGGTGCCGTCGCCGGCTGTGAGCATTGTGAGCGACGGCAAGCTGGCGGAAGTTACGCTCAACGAAGTTGATGCCGCGAAGGTCGCCCTCGGCGACAAGGCGACGCTTACCTTTGACGCCTTGCCGAATCTGACGCTCGCTGGAACCGTCGCGGAAATCGATCCGGTGGGGACGGTGTCGGCCGGCGTCGTGAATTACAACGTACAGATCGATTTCAACCAGCCGGCGGACACAAGCTCGACGAATGTCGTTAAGCCCGGAATGAGCGTGAATGCGGCCATTGTGACGCAGGTCGCTTCGAATGTTATCGCGCTTCCGAATGCCGCGGTGCACAAACAGGGAACGACCAGCTATGTTCTTGAGCCCGCGTCGCCACTTTCTATTGGTGAAATTGCTTCGAGTACGTCGGGCGGTATTGCGATTCCTGGGGGAACAAAAACGGTCCCGGTAACGGTTGGCGTTTCGAACGATACCATGACGGAAATTGTTTCCGGCGTCGCAGCGGGCGATCAAGTGATTGTTCAGACAGTGTCGGGCGGCGCAACGACGGCGGTTGTAACCGGCGCCGCCGGCGGAGCGTTTCGCGGGATCGGCGGCGGCGCCTTTTTCCGCGGCGGCGGGGGATAGCATCAACCGGCGCAAAACCAACATGAACACGAAACCGATCATTGCGTGTGAAAACATCGTGAAAACTTACCATAACGCCGGCGTGGACACGGCGGTGTTGAAGGGCGTATCGTTCTCGGTCGCCGCCGGAGAATTCGTTGCTATCATGGGTCCGTCCGGCTCGGGGAAATCGACGCTGATGCACATCATCGGCGCGCTCGATACGCCGAGCTCGGGAACATATTACCTGGACGGCAGCGACGTATCCCGCCTTACGGACGACGAGTTGGCGGACATCAGGCGCGAAAAGATAGGGTTCGTTTTTCAGGCATTCAACCTGTTGCCGCGCGCGACCGTGCTGCGGAACGTTTCCCTGCCGCTCGTTTATGCAGGCGTTGCGAAAGAAGAGCGCGAACGCATCGCCGAGCGGGCGCTTATCGATTCCGCGTTTCCGCAGGCGTTCTGGCAGCATCACTCAAACCAGCTGTCGGGCGGTATGATGCAGCGGGTTGCCATCGCGCGATCGCTCGTCAACGATCCTGCGCTCATCTTGGCCGACGAACCGACGGGCAATCTCGACACGAAAACCGGCGAAATTGTGCTGCACACGTTCCAGTCGCTGAATACCGGACATGGAAAGACGGTCGTACTCATCACGCACGAGCCGTACGTTGCGGAGCATGCCGACCGTATTATTCATATCCGCGACGGGGCGATTCTGACCGATGAAAAAAATCCGCGGCGGCGCATTGCCCGCGGCGAATCATAATCATCTTTATGAAGACGCAGGATCTTTGGGAGGAAACCTACAGCGCCGTAACCGTGAACAAAGTCCGGTCCGGTCTTACGATGCTTGGCATCGTGATCGGCATCGCTTCCGTGATCGCTCTCGTCGCCGTCGGGCAGGGCGCGCAGAGCTCGATCCAGGCGAACATCAATTCGCTCGGCGCGAATCTTCTGATTGTCATGCCGGGCGCTTCACGGTCATTCGGTTCGACGGTGAATGCGGGCCGCGGCACGGCGGAAACGTTAACGCCGGACGATGCCACGGCGATTGCGAGCCAGGTTTCAAATGTTGCGGCTGTGTCGCCGGAAGTGCAGACGCGCGAGCAAGTGGTTGCTTCTGGCGCGAACACTAACACCACAATCGAGGGAGTGACGCCGGCTTATGCCCAGGTGCGGAATCTTCAGATCGCGGACGGCGTATTTATCAGCAGTCAGGACGTTACGGCGGCGAATCGGATTGCGGTGATCGGACCGACGGTTTTACAGGACCTTTACGGCGATCCGAATTCCAACGCAAGCGCGACGCCCGCCGATGCGCTCGGCCAGACGATCCGCATCAGCGGTCAGGATTTCACCGTCGTCGGCGTCACGGTTCCGAAAGGCGGAACGGGGTTCATGAATCAGGACAACATGGTGTTCGTGCCCCTCACGGCTGCCCAGCATTATTTCCTCGGTTCGACTTCCTATGTGACGGAAATCGACGTCGAGGCATCGACGCAGGCGGCGATGACCCAGGTGCAAAACGACATCACGAATCTGCTGCTCCAGCGGCATAACATCCCGGACCCGACCCAGGCGGATTTCAATATCTTGAACCAGGCGGATATCGTCTCGGCGGCTTCATCCGTCACGGGCACCTTCACGACGCTCCTGGCCGCCATCGCCGGCATATCGCTCCTTGTCGGCGGCATCGGCATCATGAACATGATGCTCACAACGGTCACCGAGCGGACGCGTGAAATCGGCCTGCGCAAGGCGATCGGCGCAAAGAAGCAGGATATCACGATGCAGTTCCTCGCCGAATCGGTGATGCTTACCTTTACCGGCGGGGCAATCGGCATTGCCCTCGGCTGGTTGGCTGCCGTCGCGGTCACCGCGCTCGCTCATATTACGACATCCGTTTCTTTGAGTTCGGTTCTGCTGGCGTTCGGCGTATCGGCCGGCATCGGCATCATATTCGGCTATTATCCGGCCCGCCGCGCGGCGGCCCTCAGTCCAATCGAAGCGCTGAGGTATGAATAAAAAGTCGAACATAACATTATGAACAAATATCGAACACACATCATTTGGATCGTTGTGGCGCTCTTGGCTTTTGGGGGAGGCATATTCCTCGGCCGCGGCATGGCGGCACCGGGAGGCGGCGGTTACGCCGGCGCGCAGACGGGAGGCGGGCGGGCGGCATTTGCCGGCCGCGGCGGAGCGGCGGGCGGTTTCGCCGCCGGACAGGTGTCAGCCATCGATGCGCAGAGCATCACGCTCCAGCTGCAGAATGGCAACTCGGAGAACGTTTATTATTCGAGCTCGACCGAAGTGGTGGTGCCGCAACCGGCGACGATTGCGAGCATTAAGCCCGGCACGGTAATCGTCGTCGGCGGGACGCAGAATCCGGACGGCAGCATGACAGCTTCCACTATTCAGGTGCGGAACGGAACGTTTCCGGGTCCCGGTACGGGAAAGTAGGGGCGCAAGGTAGCGCGCCGGTACGGCCGACTCGGCCAACGTCTTCCGGTCAGTTGATAACGCGGGTGGCAAGGGGCGGCGTCGTGGACGCGGCGAGGACGGTGAAGTCCAGCCGTCCGATCACGGCGCCGCTTTGCGTTTCTACGTTGACGCGCCACGCACCCGGCGCCGGATTCGGGTTCATTGAGAACGTTCGCCAGCCGCCGTTCTGTCCGCCGGTTACGGTGAGCGGTATACGGCTTTCGGTCATCCATTGGCTTGATGAGGCGTTATACCATTGCCATTCATGGATGATTTCCATGTTGAAATATTGCGGAGAAAAAACAGCGGTGTAGGCGTACAGAGGAGAACCCGGGGTCAGGTGAACGGTTTCGCCCCCAACCATGAAGAAAGAGGACCACCCCTGCGGTTCGTAAGTTGCCGTATAGCGGCCGGGAGCGTTCACGGCGAATGCGTGATAGATGCCCGAGTCGGTGATCGAAAGGGGAAGGGGCGGGATGACGCTTAAAAAGTAGAGCGCGTTTACGGCCGCGAATGTGCCGCCAACGATAATGGCGATTCGTCCAATCTGCCGTCGGAAGGTTTCTTGCGCGGCGATGCGCAGGACGAGCAGGAAGACGGCAATGGCGGCGAGACTCGCCGCTCCGCTCGCGAGAAAGACGAAGGGGCCTACCGCGTGGACAAACACCGGCACGATGAAAATAGCGAACGTGAAGAGGGACAGATAAAAGAGGGCGATCTGAAATCCGAGACGGGCGTAGTGATGTTTCAGCCGTTCGTTCGCGACGAAGGCCGCTGCCAGGAGGGCAAGAAACGGCCAATCAACGGCGAGCGACCCGCTGCGAAAATAGTAGACGAGGAAGGTGCTCCAGATTCCGCCGAAGAAAAACTGCATGATATTCACGAGCCAGAAGTGAAGCCGCGCCGGATCGGTTTCGGCTTTTTCCCGGCGTTCGATTGCGTTGGCGAGGATGATGCAGCAACCGACGATGGAGAGGTGGGCAACGACCCAGAAATTCTCCCAGAACAGGTCAACGCGCCTCAGGGTAACCGCATCGAACACGAACCCGCCGACAAGAGAGATCGAAGAAATAGGCCGCTCCCATCGACCATACCAGGTTGAAACGCGGCGCCACGCATCCGCCGCACGCTGTTTTGGTGGCATTTGATAACTATACATGTTTTTCCGCGCGGGGTTAAAAACGAAACCCGCCATGTGACGGGTCGTTTCGCCGTCGGGCGGGTGGGTTGTGCCGATTACGGCACAGGAATTTTGCGGATGGCTTCATACAAACCAACCAGCTTTATGCGCGTTCGACCATCTATCTTGTCCCCTGCTTTTTCAAAAGCATCGGTTTCCTTTCGCGCCTGAAAAATCTCGGCCGTATCATGACAAGCTATCCAGTCGCCGCCAAGTCCTACCGCAACGCCTGCATAGATGGCGATATACGTTTTCATTTTAAAACCTCCTTCAATTCTTATAGTCTGCAGCGATAAATTTGGCAAGTTTTGCCAAGAGCCGGGTTATCCGGCCGGGCCGTCGGGTTGACAGATTTTATATGGGAATTGCATCTTCCCATTCGTGTTGATATGATACAGATATGGGACACCTCGAAAGTTTATTTATGTCGCCGGCGGAGCGTGATAACAAAATAATGGAGGAAGAATTATTGAAAAAGATTGCAAATCTGGAGCAACAGAAGAGAGAGGTGCGTCAGGGCAAGCGGATAATTGGCATGTGGAGCCTAGCGGCGGAGAGTGGTCCGGGTGATGTTGCCGAGAGAGGGCGAACCGATGCTGTGACTGCCGAATTGGATCGAAAGATCGCCGATCTGAAGGAACGACTCGCCGCATTAACCCGGGATAAGCTGTCGAAAAACTAGAGCTTCGCGCTCCCGCTGGTTTCCG
>JAJXYP010000049.1 GCA_021780545.1 bacterium | reverse complement strand
CCGGAGAAAGCGCTCGTGATCGGATCAAAAGTATAGGAGATGGTCTGGCCGGCCGCTGTAGAACTGGCATCGGTGAATACAATCGTATGATTGGAGCCGAGGCCCGGCCGCGACTCCGAGAGGGTATCGCTCACGGACGTGAGCGTACTCGCATGCGCCATATTAATGTAGCGCAACATCGCGCTCCAGACGACCAAGCTGGTGATAAGCCCCGCCGCTATCGCAATCGTCAGATCTTTCCGCAGCGAACCGTTACTGGTAAACATACGCGATGCTCGTTAAAAAATTTAAGCGTTTCGACTTATGTTCATTGTATCATAACAAGTTATCCACTCTTCAAGGGGTATTTATCCACAGGGAGTCAAGATGCTATCCTCAGTCGTCGCGCCATCATCACCGGGGGCGATTGCGCCGACGAAGATCGACAACATCATCCTGCGTTCCGCGCTGCGGCGGCTCGCCCCGAATCGTTCGCGGCGATTGCGGCGGAACCGGAGCGTCTTCAATCGCTTGCCGCTTCGGAACGGTTCGCGTCGCACCGCCCATTTCCCGCTCAAGCGTTTTCCGGATATACCGCCGAAGGAAGAAGATAAATCCGCCGATCACAACCAGCGCCAGCCCGGCGTCTTCGGCCAGCTTCCCGATGGGAAGCACCCAGAAAGTAAGGGTTTGCGAGGCGCTTTTGATGCCATTATCGCCGTAGGCAAGCGTCACGACGGCGGTATACCGCCCGATATTCCATAAACTGTCCGGCCCCTGCCAATTTTCATCGAAAATTCTCGAACTCGACGGCAAAACGTAACCAAACTCGCCGCTTTGATTGATGCCTATCGCCCCCTGTTCCTGTCCGAAAGCGTTATAAATCTGAATCTGCCCAACGGGGCGAAGCTGCACATTGCCGGTGTTCGCGAACCGCACCGAAAAATTGACATCCGGCTTTTCGTAAAACGATTGGTCGGTTGAAAATTCCCGGATGCTCCCGTCGGCGCGGATGTCGCCCGAAACCGTCACGAATATCAGCGCCGAAATAAAGCTTGATACGCCGACGCGCGAACCGCCGCCGGACGCGTTACCCGGCTGAGTACCGATGAGGATCGCCGCATAATGCCCGCCCGGGGAAGCACCCCGGGGAATCACAATCGAAAACGGCAGCTCGGCGGCGGCTCCGCTCGGAACCGCAATGTTCGGCTGCGGCAGCGTGATCCAATTCGCGAGCGCATCGGTGTCGCTCGCAAGCGATGAGGGGTTAATGAACCGTCCATGTCCCTCCTGATCGGACGGCGCAAATCCCATCACCTCGGCAGTGACCGGAAGCGCTCCCGGATTCGTATTCACCACCCTGATCGAACTCGACCAGCTGTCGCCGGGACTCACCCGCAGGCTGAAAAACGGCGGCGTAATCGTAATCGATGTCGTGTCCGCCGACTGGGCCCGCGAAAGGAGCGGCGCGGCAAAAAACATAAGCGCAATCATAAAACCCGCAGCAGCCGCGACTGTTGCGGCTCGGCTGCGCCCGGGCCGGCCACGCCGCCGAACCAACCGTTGCTTTGTAATGTTTTTTTTCATAATCATGATCGGCGATTGGCGCGGTCCGGATGACTCCCCGGATGCCGGAGATCGACGACGTGCTTATTGTCCCGCGCGCGCAAGAGCGACTCGATCAGCTGCCGCCTGCGATGATGCCGTTTCAGATACGATCGGTGCAACAGCGACGCCGCGATAACCACGGCAGCCAGGAGCGCCAGGAACACCGTGAGCAGCTGCCGCCACGGCAGCACCCAGAACAGCGCTTCGTCGGATAGCTGCGCATCCGCCGCGCCGTACGTCGCCTGGATGCCGACGCGATACTGCCCCATCGCATGGCTGCCGCCCCACGTCGCGGTAAACGACTGCGTGGCTCCCGGCGCAATGGCGCCGTTTGCCGGATTCACCGGCACCGAACCAAGCTCGTGCCCGATTCCGTCATAGAAAATGACCGAACCGCCGGGCGTCGACGGTACATCGCCGATATTTTTAATCGCATAATCGACGGACACCGGAAAACTCGAATAAAAATGCCGCGACGGACCGAAGCTTGCGAGCTGCAGCAGTTCTTTCGCGTCTGAAGCGATGGTGAAATTTATGAGCGCCTGCGGCGCGCCGTTCAGATTCGCTTCCGCAGCGGCGCGGGTGTCGCCGGCCACAAACGCTATAACGGCATGATAATCGCCGGCGGTCGCATACGGATTGATGGTCACCGTCACCGGAATTTTCTTCGTTTCACCGGGCTGAAACAGCATCGCGCCCCGCGTGATGCCGATCCAATCGGCGAGGAGCGCGGGACGGTCGGAGGTTGCCGGATCGACGAACGCCTGGTCGCCCGCCGCCGTCAGTTCATAAACGGACGCGAACACGTTTTCAAGCCGGCCGCTCGTATTGGTCACCGTCAGCGTATAACTGAAAATGTCATTCGGGATGCCATTGCCGTCGATCACCGCTGGCGCAACCGTGAAATCGGCGGCCTTGGCCGGTACCGCCCGGAGCGCAAACAACGCCGCCGGCGCAACCATGGCAATCGCCGCGGCCGTCCGCCATCCGCCGCGCCACCGACTTATTTCGTGATTAAAATAATTCATATCAGAAAGTCGGCGTTACGACATATACAATAGTATCCTGATACGATCCATCCTGCTGGGCCACGCCGGTTTCCGCGCGGTACACGACATCGATCGTCGTCGTGGCTGGGCCGCCGCTGTAGCCGATTTCCGCCGGCGTCGACGTCATCGCGGCATAACTGTCGTCCGCGGAAAACCGCGTGGAACCGCCGGCGAGCACCGGGCTTCCCGGATGATAGCCGAAGCACGCCGTCGATGTCGCGCTGCAGGCGGTTGACCACGGTTGCGGACTGGAATTCGACGCGGCAATGCCGGGGAGCGTCGAGCCGTTGCCGTTCGTGAGCGGCTGATCTTCGAACGCATACAGTTCGTAGCCGCTCGAAGCATTCGTGCTCACCTCGAGCGACTGCGCCCCCATCGTGCTTGTCGCAAGCGCAAGCGTGCCGAATGGAATCCCCGTCGGCGAAGTCGGGATATTGGTCACGACGCCGTCGGTACTCGTCCCCTGCGGAAGACCGCCAACCGTGAATGTGAGAATCGATCCCTCCGTCACCAGGCTGGGGTAGGTCGATGTCGCGTAGAGCGGCACCGGCGCTCCGCTCGCCGCATTCACCAGCCGGAAGAAGTAGGTTGTGTTCGCCGTGGCGCCATCCCCTACGATCGTGAATTCGTATTCGGTAATGGCGCCCGCCGATTGCGTAAATGTCGAGGAGCTTACGCCGGAGGTGTTATGCGTGCCGCAGCCCGGTCCCACGCCGCTGGAACAAGCATTTGAATCGGAGAGAACTGCGGTCGAGATAACGGCGTTGTCCGTGCCGCCGGTGCTGGTCGCATAGCACCAACCGGATGACCCGGAGCAGCTGCCGGTTTCCGCAACATCCGAAACGTTCTGCGAAAAGTCGCCGTAGGTAGAATACTGAAGGCGGAATTTCACGTCGTTTCCCGCCACGCCGTTTGTTTCCGCAACCGCCGCGCGAAGCTTGATAATGTTGCCGTTCGTAATATTCGACGGCGAACTGTTCTCGTTCGCAAGCGGCACCACCGGCGTTTCGTCGTTTTCATCGTCGTAGAACCGCCAGTTCGCGGATTCCGGATTGAAGCCCGCAGTCGTGAGCGTCGGGTAGTAGGTATAAGCGGCAAGCGGCGTGCCGGAACTTTCCACCATTCGAAAACAATACGACGCGGATGACGTCGCGTTGTTGTCCTGGAGCGACCAGTCATACTCGATATTGTCCCCGATGAGCGATTTATACGGATTCGCCGACGACGGATTCGCCGACGTATAAACGCCCGCGCGGTTCGATACCGAAAGCAGGAGATCCCCGGCGGTCGGCGGGTTGGTCGAAAGCGGCGTACCGTTCGTAACACCCGCATTCACATATCCAAGCCACGCGCCGACACCGCCCGGCTGACCGACATCGGTCCAGCTGGTGATTGCCCCGCAGCTTGACGTCGCTGTTCCGTACTGCAGCTTGAAATCCTGCGTCGATGTCGGAAGCGTTGCGGTTCCGACAATGACGGACATGCGAAGACGGAGCGCCGTGCCCGATATGGGCGGGCTGTCGCTCGCCGTAATCGGCATGTTCTCTCCGAGGTCGACCGCGCCGGGCGGCCACGGATCGGTTGGCTTAAGCGCGTCCGCATTCACGTACCATCGGTAGTAATTCTGGGTGAAGGTGGAACTTGCGGCAACGACCGTCAGCTGCGGATACACGCTGTAGGTGCCGATCGGCACGCCGGCGTCGGTCGTCCGGAAATAATACGTCTGGCCGAACGACGCACCCTCGGTTGCCTGGATGTTCCACTCAAGCTCCGTAAACTGATTGACGTTCAGCGCGAGAAGCGGCGCCGGGTTCGTCGCCTGCAGCATATAGCCGGTGATGAAAGTTGCCGCTGCGGGTGTCAGCTCGTTGTGCGTGGGATCGAGATCCGCAAAATAATTCGACTGGCATACGCGAAACGCCGAAGAGGTAATGGAACAGGTCGGGTCAACGGGCGCCGTCGACCAGGGACCCGCCGTCGAGGTGGCGTACTCAAGCTGAAACGTGCCGCTCGCGGCAGTATTGCCGTTGTTCGAAATCTCAATGCGGAGACGGACGCTTGTATCCTCGATTGTGCTCGTCGGGGTATCTTCCGGCGCGCGCCAGGTTGCTGGCGGCACCGTCTGCAATTCGGGGTAGTTTGCATAAGCGTCGAGCGGAACGCCGGCGGAGGTTACCATGCGAAAACAGTATGCGGCGCTTGAAGAGGCGTCATTATCTTTCACCGCGAAATCCCATTCGCCAAGTCCGCCCAGCGGTATGGCGGCGGGGTTCGCGGGCGACGGATTTTCCTCGACATAGGACTCCGGCACGGTAGAACTCGGGAGGAGCGTTGCGGCAAGCGTTGCGCCGTTTGTCGTGCTCGCGTTGCTGTATCCGATCCAAGGCGTCGTCGAAGCGAACGCGCCGACATCCGAGAAATCGAGCGCCGGGACGAGCGAGCAGGAGGTGGCGGCTCCGAGCGGCGCATACTGCAGTTTGAAGGCCTCCGAAGAGGTCGCAAACGCCGCGCCGCCCGCGGCGATGTTGGTCCGGATACGCAGAATTTCTCCCGATACGATATTCGTCGCGGACGCATCGAGTGCCGCGAGCGAAGACGTCGGCTGCAGCGCGTCGGTGTTTTTATAGAAAGCGAAGTCCTGTTCGGTGAGTGTCGTGACAGGCACCGCCGTCACCCCGGGAATGGCTACGGCGGTGGCGGGAGCGATGCCGCCGGAACTCACGAGGAGGTCGGTTGAGGGATTCGCCACCTCAAACTGGAAGGTCTGGCCGGAGCCGGCGCCGGAGCCGATGTTTACGGTTGCATAGACGCAGATCTGGGAGGTGCCAACCGGGATGGTGCCCGTGGCGACGGCCTGCTCCGAGGCGTTAAATGAGGATCCGATGCTGTTAAAAGGAGTGGCTCCTCCGGGGACCGAAGAGGTGGCGCAGGTTGACGCCTGCTGATAATAGAGGAGCAGGTTTGATAGATTGGTGTTTGCATTGAGGGTTCCCGATGCCGTTACCGTGATCTGGGTGACGTTTGCCGTGCCGGAATCGCGGATCAGGGTAAAAGCGCCTCCCACGGGGAAAGAAGTTACGGGAATG
>JAJXYP010000040.1 GCA_021780545.1 bacterium | reverse complement strand
CCGCCCGCCGTGGTATAGAGCCCTCGTAGTTCAATGGATAGAATGCCTCCCTCCGAAGGAGGCGGTGCAGGTTCGATTCCTGCCGAGGGCACAACGCAGCGAGACCAGACCGAGCAGGTCAATGCTACGTTTTTCGAGATGCGTCCAGACCACCCCGACTGGAAATCGAACTCGCAACGGAATTGGAATTTATCTAACTACTCACACAATAACCGGTCTCGCGTACTAGACCCTTGGGTGTTAATCTTTTCCTCGCGCCCTCCGATAGTTCAATATCTTTTCTGCGGGGGAAATGCCGCCAAGAGCTTCATGTGGAAAATAATTCCATGCGTCAGTAATGAGATCCAGAATATTTTCGAGTTCTATTGCGTTTCCGCCATAATCGAACATGGCAATAATTTTCATCGGGTCGTCACTTCCCTCTTCGTTGTAGATGGCATCTAAGACATGGGCTAATGTAAAATCGCTTCCAGTTGCTTTTAGTAGGTCCGTAAGTTCCCGCTGTATCTCTTTGCGGCGCTTCAATATTTCTTCCATCGATTCCGTTTTTACCGATCCTGATATTAGTCGCGGTGGCGTTTCGCTGCAGTAATCATCTAAGCATTCTAAGATCAGCTGGGTCGATTTATATGTTCCGCTTGGGAGCTCATCGATATACTTAATTTTATTGTATGTCTGTTTCCACGAACGCGCTGCCAGACTTTCCAAGTTCGTCCGTAGGACATGAAGAATCTGATCGGCTGACTCCGGTGCCAACTCGGCGAATGGATGCTTTTCAGCCGGAAAGCGTATATGATAGGTCAACGTTCCGAACTCGTGTTCCAGCATCCGCACGGAGGCATGGCGCACATTGCCGTTCTCATGTTGAAGTAATTGGAAGAGCCATGAAAACAGAAAATCAGGCCGGTCGTCTCGGCTATGGAGGAAATAGAGAACGGAAATTGCCAGCACGAAATTTTCTTGCCGCCAGGGGTCAATAATTTTTGCATATATCTCGGGTGCGGTTCGGATATTCTTTTCAATGGACTTGTATTCACTTCTGCCACCTTTCGCTGAATAATATAGCCGTCGGCGCACTTCGCGTGCCGCTTTGCGGCTCGTCTCCTTATCACCGCGCAGAATAGTTTTGAACAATTCAGGAAAGGTTTCCATTCGTGCCCACCCCAAAATATATTTTTTTATATCTTGTCGCTCTCCCCACTCCCATCCGCTCGATCCGTTTGAGCTTGAGGAGTTTCGCGATCGCCTGGCTCACGGTTGGGCGCGGAACGCCAGTCGCTTTTGCGATCTCAAGCGGCGTCGCCTCGCCCGCCTTCTCGAGGTGCTCCCACACCTTTCGTTGCTGCGGCGAAAAGAGCTTTTCAATCTCTTCTTTGGAGAGGAGCGTGGTGGCATGGTTCGCCTGCTCAAAAAGGATGGTTGAGAAGAACGAGAGCCACGGCGCGATCGTTTCCTTTGGTAGGCCGAAGGTTCGCTGGCTTTGCCGGAGCGCGACGTAATATTCCGGCTTATTGTCCTCGACGATCTTCTCGTGTGAAACGTAGGGCATATAAACGTAGCCATGCTGGAGCATAAGAAGGTTTGTGAGAATGCGTGAAAGCCGCCCGTTCCCGTCTTCAAAGGGATGTATCTTTAGGAATTCCACGACGAAGTTGCCGATCACGAGGGTCGGATGGAGTTGTTTTTTAAGCAACGCCTCCTGTGTCCATTCGACGAGCTCCTGCATTTCTTTCGGAACAAGGTATGGCGCGGTCGTATCAAAGATGATTCGGGTATCGCCGCCGGGGCTTACCATCGCCACCTTGTTCTCGACCCGCTTGTACCCGCCGCGATGCAGTGCGTCCTTCTCGGTGTATTTCAAAAGCTCACGATGGAAGAATTTGATCGTGCTCTCCGAAAACGGGATGGATTGCCAGTTCTCAAATACATTAGAGAGGAGCTCGTAATATCCTTGCACCTCCTGCTTGTCGCGATCGGGAAACTTTTGGATGGAGATGCCGCGCATCATTCGCTCGATGTCTTCATCTGAAAGCTTCGCTCCCTCAATGCGCGTCGAAGCGCCCGTCGAGGTGATAAGGACGGATTTCTTGAGGCGTCCCAGGATCTGCGGGTCAAGGCGTATCCCCGCCGACCAATGCGTTTTTACCACATCGATTTCCTCAATCCGCCCCCAGACAAGGGGATCAATATTCTTGAATCGCCGCTCAAACTTTCTCATATATGCCATATATGAGATTATATGCGATTATATGGCAATATGCAAGCAAGTTCGGAGAAGTGAATTTATGAAATTGAGATTTTATAAGTCATCCCGCATAAGCGACCGAGCGGGGTTCGATTCCAGCCAAGGGCACAGCTGAAAAGCGACCGAGCTGGTTATCCCGGGTGGGCGGCCAGAGTGGCCATATTTTCTGCAATGACCAGAAAGATCGAGCCGATCTATCTTACGAGTAATTATTTTCCCGTTTCTTTTTCTTGTAGACGATCAACCTCTACAGCATCATAGTCTGCCGCGTCGTTATAGGCATCCCAACTGGTGAAAGAGAGAACAGCGCCGTCATCAAATTTTAACTCAACATCACCAAAATCTCCGACTTTGAAGGAGCTAACCTTTTTACCGATTAAAGTTTCGAGCCTTCGCTCAAGAAAATACTCGGGGGGCTTTTCTGTTTCACGCTTCCATTTAAGTTCTAATGCAGATTGTTCTCGTTGCGGAAATGAGTCCCATTTTTCTTGGGAAATATTATTGGTAACTAATTTCCGTTTTATGAATTCCTCTCTTTCTTTCCATCTTTTCGTTTCGGCTTGTTCGTATGCTTCATGTCTCGTCGCATCTTCCTTTTTCCGTGCGAGAACCTCGCTGCCGACCTCGGTCAATCTAACCTCTCTTTCCTCGACCTCTTTTTTTCTTGGTCCGAAGACCCTTTGTTTATCATCCTCCCGATGCCGATCTTCCAAGTCAGCCATTTCTCTGGCTGCGTCAACATCCTGCACTCTCCCTCCTGCATCGTACAGATCAGCATTAGGCATTTTTTCACTCATACCTATATTATGCCGAACTCTTGTTCGAATCTCAAGACGGGGCATGATTGATATGCTTCACTTTACAACTTAATGGATAAAGCTAAGATATGAACAAATGGAAGATTTTGAGAAAAAAGAAGGTAAACCACCGAAGCAGGAGTTTCATGCACTCATAGAAAATCCTGAAAAATTAAAAGGACTTCTCGAAAGAAGTCATTTCTATGATGGTAGTGAATTGTTTAATGCTGAAGGAGCTTGGAAAGAATGGGCCAGAGGAAGAAATTTTATCGCTTCAGCCATTGATAAGGATGGCTCTCTCTTAGATTTTGGAAGTGCCAATGGTCTGTTGCTAAAATCCATTCAGGAATGGACTGACCATAAAATCGACCCATATGGCTTGGATACTGATGACCAAGCTATTCGAGATGCTAAAGAGCTATTCCCGGAGCAGGAAACCCATTTCGCGACTCCAGACGAACTTAAGCAAAGAAAAAATTTTCCCAGAGATTTTGATTTTGTATATTGGAACGTTTGGGACAATTACGAAATAAAACCAGATGATAAGCTTTTTCAACAACTAATGAGTGGCACAAAAAGCGGCGGTCGGTTTATTTTGGGGTTTTACGATGCTAAAGAAAAAAACGAGAAGAAGATTCAAGAACTAATAGCATTAGGTTTTCAGCCATCTCGTGTCTTGGAAAATCCAAATGGTGGAGATGAGATGATTATTTGGTTTGACCGAGATCGGGGTCCTTCGATTGGAGGCTAAAAGATGCCCTCAAATTACGGGGCTCGACCCTCTGTCTTAATTCTCGTTCTCTCGTCTCTACCCCCCCCGCTGAATACTCAGCGACCATAATGATTCGCGCCCGCGGAAAAGCGCCACTCCCCCGTTTGCTAGAATAAAGATATGCCCCGCCGACTCGGCATTACGCCCGTTCTGATCCTTGCCGTTGTCCTTGTGCTCCTCGCCGCCGGAGGAGCCGTGCTCTATTATTATCCCGCAAAGCAATCGCCAGCGACGACTCCGACACCGGTTCCGGCGGCGGGAACGGCAGCCGGTTTGGCTTCGTCGTCCTGGGCGGGAACCTATATCTATGAAGAGTTCGCCCCGCCGAATCAGGACTACGTTTTCACGCTCGAAATCGCCACCGGCACGGCGCCCTACCGCGGATCACTTGGCGTCAACGGCTTCCAAACCCTGATCGAATACTATGTAACCGCCATCCCGCGCGGGAACAGTCTCGACATCGCATTCGCGGGAGCGGCAGCCGGAAATGCAACCTCATTTCCAGAACTCCGGCCCGGCGATGTTCTTTTCACCCTGGCACCGGCAAACGGCCGCTACGAAATCGCATGGGGACATCTGCGGCCATTTCTCTCCGGCGATCTCCCGAACGCAGCATTCACTGCCGCCACCTCGTCAATCGATGGAACAGCCTGGGGCATTCTTTGACGGGCGCGCGGTGCCGAAACCTCTATGCTAACCGGTGTGTGAACCGGCGAAATACGGTATAATAAAATTGGTTTTCATACCAAAGGTCGAAAAAATATTTTTATCATCACGCCATGAAAAAATTCATCATGGGTTCCATCGGTCTCCTTGCCATGCTCGCGCTCGCCGCAGGTATTGCGCCGCTCCACCAGGTGCGCGCGGATAACGGCAGTGAAGGCGGCGGCAACGGCGGCGAAAACAATTTCCCGATCGGCGCCCCGGGCGTCGCGACGACCACCATCCTTAATGCCACGGGCACGCTCGTAATACCGGGCCTCGCCAATATCGGCGAAGGAGAGGGTCAGGGCGGAAATTCGCAGGGCCAGCAGGGCGAAGGAGCCGGACCGGCGACGGAAGGCGCAAGCCAGTCATCGCAGGAATCGGCAACGATTAACCCGGGCGGCCACTTCTCCCTCACGGGAGCTACGGTCGTGTCGGTCGATCCGACCGCCAACACGATCACGGCCACGCTCTACGGCTGGACGAAAACGGAGAATGTGAGCGGAGCGACCATCACGGGCGGCAACAGCCCGATCTCGCTCTCAAGCATTAATCCGGGCGACATCCTGTCTGCGACCGGCGATTGGAATGAAGCGGCGCACACCGTGACCATAACGACGGTCAACGATGTTTCGTACGCTCAGAAGAACAACGCGAACATCCAGTCGCAGATCAACAACCTGCTCCAGCTGGTTCAGCAGCTGCAGGCACAGCTTCGATCGATGCAACCGGGATCGGGCGGCTCCTCGAACTAGGCGCTCCTGGTCGGTTCATCACAAAAACATCCCGCGCTTCAGCGGGATGTTTTTTATGGAACTCCGGCTTGCGCGCACATCCAAACCGAGCATAAAATGATACCTTATGGATACTATCATCGTCTTCACGGCGCAATATCTCTATCTGATCATCTTGTTCATCGCGGCTGCTTACTTCTTCCGTCAGCCGCGGGCAGTCCAAAAAAGCATGGCACTCTGCGGCGTCATCATCGCGCCGCTTGCATATATCATTTCACGAATCGCTTCGCGCGTATATTACGATCCGCGCCCGTTTGTCGTCGGTCACTTCGCGCCGCTCATCGCACATGCCGCCGATAACGGATTCCCCTCCGACCACGTCCTCCTGACCGGCGCCGTCGCAATGATCGTTTTCTTCCATCATAAAAAATTAAGCGCCCTGCTCTGGGCGCTTGCGCTCCTCGTCGGATGGGCCCGCGTTGCAAGCGGCGTCCATCACTCACTCGACATCATGGGAAGTATC
>JAJXYP010000060.1:2945-5899 GCA_021780545.1 bacterium | reverse complement strand
GCGATGACGTTCGGCAGGTAATTCAGTACATTCGTCAGGAATCCCGACAGGGCATAAAGGCCCAAACTGCTGCAAACCGCCAGCAGAAACGCCAATACTATGAACCAATAGACCAACCGCCCCAGAAAATACGAGGCACGCAGCTTGATGCCCGCCCGGTCAAAATACGGCTTCACGCCGAGCTTCTCGAGAAAAGCATCCAGGCGAACCGCCTCGAAAATCTTCTCGACAATCAATCCCAACCCGGCGGCGACGATAAGGCCGATGATCAAAACAACGATCGCCCCCACCAGATTCGGAATAAAGCCGACAAACCCGTACCAGAGGCCCTGGAGCGAAGCCGCCACCACATCCGTCCAACTTTGTACAACCATACGATTTATTTGTTGTCAAATTATCGACCTTTTTTTAATTATACCAAACCGCATATTGAAAGTTGGAAAAATATTTATCTGTCGTAAAATAATATTTGACATTCCCCGATAGCTTGCTATACTTCCCTCAACAACCTGGCTGGATTATGGTAAAGCCCCGAAAGGGGGTTTTTTGTTGGAAAGCCGATGGAACCGTCGGGTTGTACCTATGAAAAAACTCATTATATATACGGTAATCGCGGCTTCCTGCGCCTACTACGGCATTCTGCCCTTCGTAGTCGCCCAGGCAGGCGGCGCACCGGTCGCCGAGGCCCCGACGGCAACCACGACGGTGCTCTATATGCGCATTACGGCCTATGCGAGCGTTCCGGAAGAGACCTCGGACCATCCCTTTATCATGGCGGACGGCCGTCATGTCTACGACGGCGCCGTGGCTTCAAACATCCTGCCCTTCGGCACTAAAATCAAGATTCCAGCCCTCTTCGGAGGCAAGGTTTTCACGGTCGAAGACCGGACCAGCCCGCGATTCAGAAACACCGTCGATATCTGGATGTCGAGCGTCGGGAAAGCCGTTTATTTCGGCGTCGCCCATACAGAAATCGTCGTCCTCGGAAAAACAGCTATCGGCGAACTCGCCGATGCGGCAAGGACGGTTAATTCGCGGTAACCTGGATTCGTCCCGGATCGGACGGCATATTCCAGAGCCAGATGGGCCAGACCGAAATCTTTCCGCTCGCAAGATCCGGCAATCCCTGAATCAGGTTGCGGGCGCGGTTGATGCTGTCGCCGGCAATCGTCTGGGCGAATTGCGCGGATGAAAACGCCGGCTCGATCGTCCCCTGCCCGTTTAATGCGAAACTGACCCGGCCATTCGTAAAGTCAGCTTGGACGTTGGCGTAGCTCAGATTGACCGTCTTAAATGACGGCGTTATGCCGTTCGCCGTATTGGTCTGCCCAAGCAACCAATTCTCAAGCGCCTGCTCGTCAAAACCGATCGCCTGAAGCGTGGCGGCGGCAAAAACCGTAAAGTTGCCGTTGGCGTCGGTTGACGTACTTACGGTCATTTTTGTGATTTGAATATCCGTCGCGCCGTCAAGGATTTTAAAATTATTTGGGTAGCTGGACGACAGGCTGCTCTCGAGATCCGCCTGCAGGATTGCGGTCGTGCTTGCTTTCGCCGCCGCGATGTCTGCCAACGTCGGGACCATCCGTACGCCCGTAAACCCGCCCGACGTCGCGCCCGCTATGGCTCCGTAGAAACCGGCGTATTTCGCCGGATATTTTTGGAATCCCGGAATTGTCAGTTTCGCAATCGGACCTACGTTATAAGACGGGCCTGGCTGGTCGGCAACGATCGGCGCCGTAATCGACGACGGCGTAATCGTGCCGTCGGCGGCAACTTTGGCGCCCGGAACCGTAACGCTGTTCACCAGGCGGAATATTTTTCCGTCAGGCGTCATGAAGCGGGTCGTTGCCACGAGATCCTGGGACGCAGCGCCGTAATCATTGTAAATCGTGATGGTACCCTGCGCCCTTACCGAAACGGCCTGGCTTGAGCCGGTCGCCGGGAAAAGCTGGGTGATGTTTTTGTCGGTTGTGAACACTTGCGCCGGTACCGCAACCGATTGGCCCTCCATGGTCGTCGTCGCGACCGCCTTGTCGGCTATGAAGTTATTCTGGTAATTCCAGGGTGTCTGGGTGAAATCGATCAAAACCTGCGCATGGGCAAACACGGTGGTTACGACATAAAACGCGAGCGCGACAACCGCAAGGATCCCGATCGTCCACCACCATGCCCGTCCGGACCCGCGCCGCTCCCCGCCGTCTTCCTCGTTGTCGTATCGGTTACCATCACTGCCGCCGCGCTCGGCGCGGCCCTCATCACCGCCGGAGGACGACGCCGACCGTTTCGAAAAGAAGCGCTTGGCGCCGAAAAAGCTTTCTTCGGCTTCGGCGCGGTTTAATTGTTCTTCCTTATCGAGATCGACGTCTTCGCCGCCATTCATCGCGGAGTCCCCGCGGGCCGCATCGCCGCGGCGCTCATCCTCTTCCGATCCGCCCGCATCCTCTTCGTCAGGCACCGCGAGATGCACGCTGCGCTTTCCCTCCGAAGGTTCCTTCGTCGCCGATTTTGGAATGATGTCCGACAGAGCACCCGGCCGCCCCTTTAAAAACGAATGTCCGCTGCCAAGGCCGTGCTCTTCGGCAAGCGCAAGAATCGCGTCATCCACCGATTCGACAACAACCGTTTTTTCTGCCGCGTCGGCCTCTCGCTTCAAAAGCCGGAAGTTGCCGGCCGACTTCGCGAGCGCCGAACCACGCGGAATGACCAATGTTATATGCGAATCGCCGACGGCCAAAATACGATCGATCACATCCGCAATCCCCTCTTCCTTGTCTACGGTTAATTTTTTCATAATTTCTATTGACGTTATTTCATCATTATATCACATCACGTCCGACATTCTCCTTTCTTTAAACGAACTCCGGGCGGGCATCAGAACTCCAATCCGCCAGGAGCGAGCCGTCCGGAACCGGCCGCGATTCAATCGGTGAGCCAGTGGAGCCGCCGCCGGAGTT
>JAJXYP010000060.1:0-2935 GCA_021780545.1 bacterium | reverse complement strand
AGAAACGGCGCAAGCATCCGAAAAAGAGAGGTGAGCATCTGCGGATCCGACCAAACCGGATCCGGTTCCAGCCCCAAGTCGGCGAGAATCTCGGCGGCGGGAAGCTCCTCGAACCGCGCTCGCTTCGTCTTGCGCAATTCCCCGATCGGAACCGGATGCGACGATTCGAAATAGATCGAACCGCCGACGGCCGCCTTTTCCACCTGCTGCTCCAGGGCGTCGACCGCCGGCTGGATAATCTTTTTGAAACCGCGCATCGCCGATTCCGAAAAAGCCCCGTCACAATACGCGCGGTAGAGCCCCTCAGCCACCGGACGGCTTACGCCAAGCTCCTCCGTAATCCGACGCAGCACGGCGTCGAAATTCCAGGACAGCTTTTCGCGGTATAACACCGGCTGACCGCCGTCGGCATCCTCCAGCACGAAAAGCCGCGAACCGCCCGCCGGATCAGGTGCGACAAGATTGAGCGGGAGCTTGCGGACGCGGGCAACAGACTGCATCCGGGCCTGGGCGGATTCCACAAAAAAGAAATCGTCGGGGGCGTTGAAAAACTGCTTCAATCCATCGAATACCTCCCGGGTCGTGAAGGTAAGTTCCAGGAGGAGGGCGATGCGATTGCCCGTAAACCCAATGGGATTCATCACCGCGCGGTCGTCGATCCGGAACTGGCCGGCTTTCGCACCGACGAGAATCGTATGAATGTCGTCGATGCCGAGCCGCGCGGCTGCCTCACTCCGGCACCGGTTGAATATGCGCTGCATCGCCTGAGCAATCAGGTTCTCGACTTCGTCGAGCACGATTTCCTCTTTGCGAATCGCGCGCTCGCGGGGTAGATCAAGCGGGATCGGCATCGTCGTCGCAAGCGAGGAATCCGCCGAAACGATCACCTTCCGCCGCGATTTGAAAAGATACTGGCCATCCCAGGACTTCTGCGCCAGCCGGCGGAAAGGAGAACGCAAAAACGTCCGGAGTTCAATCCCCTCCGCGAATTTTTCGAATATCAGCCGATGGTCTTCATCGACGCCCAGAAACAGCGCTTTCGTACTCCCGGGAGCGACATCGAGCACCAAAAAACGCTCCCGCGGCCCAAGCCCCAGCCGTTTAATATGCCCCCGAACGGTTGCGGGAATCTTCACGGTTTGATTTTACCACGCCGCGGAGCAGGATAAAGAAAGTTATCCCGCAATCAAGCTTCTCGCGCACATCAGTAAAACACTATTGATTCTCTTCTAAAACAGCCCGGATTCGGCGAATACCGGCCGATGATGCCTCTTCTTTCACGATGCGAAACCGGCCAATTTCGCCGGTATGCGACACGTGCGGTCCGCCGCAAAACTCGATGGAAAACGCCTCGCTGAACCGCGGATCGGCGACCGTTGCGGCGGCGGGCCCAACTGAATAAACAGAAACCCGGTCGGGATATTTTTGGCCGAACTCGTGCTCAGCGCCAAGCTGCTCAGCCGCTTCTCGCGCCATCTCGCTGCGGATTACCGGAAGATCCTCGGCTATTTTTTCGTTCACCAGGCGCTCCACCTCGCGCTTTTGTTCCTCGGTCATTTTGCCGTCATAGCTGAAATCCATGCGCAGCCGCTCACTCGTAATATTACTCCCCCGCTGTTTTACCTGCGGGCCGAGAACGATCTGCAACGCCCGGAGCAACAGATGATGCGCGGTGTGAAGACGGGTAGTCCGCTCCGAATGGTCCGCCAGTCCCCCCTTAAAAACACCCGCCGACGCGGTGCGCGAAAGGTCGCGATGCTTCGCAAACTCCGCCTCGAACTCCTTCCGGTCAACGGGAATCCGGCGCTGCCGCGCGAATTCTTCCGTTAATTCCCAGGGGAAACCGTAACTTTGATATAAATCGAAGGCATCCTTGCCGGTAATCGTTCCTGTCGCGGTCCGTTTTTCAAATTCCCTTACGCCTCCCGCAATCAAATCTCCGAACTTCCGAAATTCATCGCTGATCGCCGCAGTCATCCGGTCGCGGTTGGTTTTCAGCTCGCCGTAGGTGTCGCCGTACGCTGCTGCGACGGCGTCGACGACGGCCGGCACCCAATCGCCGGCCGACGCGAGGAACGGCGGCGTGCCCGCCGCCCCGGATCGCCCAGTAAAATCGCCGGCGTGGAACGCGGCGCGCCGAAGCAGGCGCCGGACGACATATTCCCGCCCCTTATTGCCCGGCAAAATCCCTTCACTGATGAGAAACATCGAAGCCCGCAGATGATCAAGAATAATCCGCGTGGAAGCAGTCGGCACTTCGAGCGCCGGAAGCGCCTCTTTCATCTTCCGGAAAACATCGATATGGAATATGTCCGGGTCGTTATTCGCGGCCGCGGCGATCCGCTCCAGACCGCCGCCAAAATCGACGTTGCGCTGGGCAAGGTTTTCGAAGCCGCCGCCGGCTTTTTTGCGATACTCCATAAAAACGCTGTTGCCGATCTCGAGGAAACGTCCGCAATCGCAGTTTGGATGGCACTGCGCGCCGAACCGTGCGTCGTGCATCGCGCCGGTCGGATCGAAGTCGTAAAAAACCTCCGAGTCAGGACCGCCTGGCTCGCCGGCCGGCATGTTCGTCGGCACTCCGGCGCGGCTCCACCAATTCTTCTTCACATCATAAGAGAATATCCGACCGCCCTGCATTCCCCGCTCGCTTCCCGCCGCCTCCGATCCAAGCTCGACGTATTTCGGATCGCCGCCGTCGACCCCCCGCGCCGCAAAAAGGCGCTTCCAAATCCCAACCGATTCCTCGTCCCGTGAAATGCCAGTTTCTGGATCGCCGGCGAAAACCGTCACATAAAGCCGACCCGGGTCGAGCCCCGCGCCTCGCGCCGAATCAGTCAAAAATTCAAAAAACCACGTCAACTGCTCCTCTTTGAAATAGTCGCCGAGCGACCAGTTGCCAAGCATTTCGAAAAACGTCGTATGACGATTGTCG
>JAJXYP010000005.1 GCA_021780545.1 bacterium | reverse complement strand
TATGGATTCGCCGGTGGATGCGGCGACCATCGCGGCACTGCCCAACCTGAAATTCATCGCGACGCTTTCGACTGGCTTCGATCATATCGATCTTGCCGCTGCCGCCGCGCGGGGCATTCCGGTTTCATCGGTGCCGGCATACGGCGAGAATACGGTCGCCGAATTCGCCTTTGCGCTTATACTCGCGCTTTCACGGAAGATTTGCGAGGCCCGGTCGCGCTTGCGCGACGAACATCGGTTTGCGACCGACGGATTGCTCGGATTTGATCTGCTGGGTAAGACGCTGGGCGTCGTGGGAACCGGACGGATTGGTAAGCATGCTATCCAGATGGGAAAAGGGTTCGGCATGAATCTGGCGGCGTTCGATGTCTATCATGACGATGCGTTCGCCGCCGAAATGGGATTTTCGTACCTGCCGCTCGAGGATTTGCTTGCGAAAAGCGACATCGTTACGGTGCACTGTCCGTACCTGCCGTCGACTCACCACTTGATCAATCGCGGGAACATCGGCCTCGTGAAGCGCGGCGCGTATCTCATCAATACCGCCCGCGGCGCAATCGTGGAAACGCCCGCCCTCCTTGATGCGTTGAAAAGCGGTCAGCTTGGCGGTGCGGGGCTCGACGTCCTCGAGGAGGAAAACATCCTGAAAACGGGCGACATGGGACCCGCGCAGGAATTGCTTGCGATGCCGAATGTCATTCTTACGCCGCACACTGCGTTTAACTCGCGCGAGGCATTTATGCGCATTCTCGATACAACCATCGGCAATATCAAGGCATTCGCCGCCGGCGCGGCGACCAACCTCGTGAAATAGACGGGGCCATGAAAATACGATCGATCGAAGCCCGTCCGATTCTTGATTCGCGGGGGCTTTGGACTATCGAAGTGGCGTTGACGCTCGCGAACGGCGTTCGGGCGGTTGCGTCGGTGCCACAGGGGAAAAGTACCGGCTCTTCCGAGGCGGTGGCGTTGCCCGCTGACGCGGCGGCGCGGGCGGTTAACCGGATAATTGCGAAATCGACGTCGGGGAAAACGTTTGCGTCGCAGGCGGCGTTTGATGCCCGTTTGATTGCCCTGGATGGGACGCCGGATAAATCGAAACTCGGAGCGAACGCTGTCCTCGCCGCATCGATTGCCTTCCTGCGGGCGTCGTCGGTTGCCAGGCATCGGCAGCTTTGGAGGGAAATTTGGAGCGAATTGTCGGACAGTAATTCGGCTGTTCATCCGGCGCTTCAGCCGCGCCGCCCGCACCTGCGTCTTTTTATGAATATGGTGAATGGCGGACTCCACGCTGGAAATAATCTCCGGTTTCAGGAATACCTTGCGATACCGAAGACGGATTCGATTCGGAACGCGATCGATATCGGCACGCGGCTGTACCGCGAACTTGGCGATGAGCTTGCTCGGCGCCGCGGTCCCGGAGCGCGGAACATCGGGGACGAAGGGGGATATGCGCCGGATTTCGCGGATGATCTTGAGCCGTTCCGAATCATGCGCGCCGCGGTTCGCCGGTTGAAGCTTGGCGCGGCATTCGATTATGGCCTCGATGCCGCGGCGACCGATATTCGCACTCCGGAGCAGAAGATCGGCGGACGGGATGTTATCGTGCGACAGTACGAATCGCTGACGCGGACTTCCGATTTCATTTATCTCGAGGATCCGTTCGATGAAAATGCCTTCGACCGATTCGCGGAATTTGCCTCCCGGATTCGTTTGCGGCGGCCTTCCGGCCGGCCGCTCTGGATTTCGGGGGATGATCTTACCACGACGAACGTCGGAAGAATGGAGCGGGCTTACGCCGCCGGGAGCGTGAATGCGGTTATTATCAAGCCGAATCAGATTGGCAGCGTAACGGAAGCGTTGGACGCCGTCCGGGCGGCCCGGCGGTACGGATGGGGCGTTATTGTCTCGCACAGGAGCGGCGAAACGAACGACGATTTCATTGCCGATTTTGCCTGGGGCGTTGGCGCCGACGGTCTGAAACTGGGCGCTCCGGCGCGCGGCGAGCGGATTGCGAAATATAATCGATTGCTTGAAATCGCGGCGGCATAGTATCCGACCTGCCCGGCATAGTATAATTGAATCAATATGACGCTTCTCATTAAACATGTGCGGATTCTTGGCGGCGGCGAAAGCAACCGCAGTTCCGGCGCTTCAGCCGTTCCGCCATCGGGCGGATCCGGACCTGACGTGGCTGCCGCCACGGACACCCGCGATGTGTTTGTGAGCAACGATAAAATTTCGGCCATTGGCAATTTTTCCGATAAAAAGGCGGATGAGGTGCTGGACGGGCAGGGAGGATGGCTCAGTCCGGGATTCATCGACGTCGACACGGAATCCGACCACTACCTGACGCTTTTTGATCATCCGGGACAGGAGGATTTTCTTCGCCAGGGCGTCACGACGATTTTTGGCGGGCTGGGCGGTTCGTCGCTCGCGCCGCTCCTTTACGGAACGCTCGAATCCGTCCGGAAATGGAGCGGTTCCGAGGATAACGCGAATGTAAATTGGCATTCGATGGGCGAGTTTCTCGCCGCAATCGACCGGCGCCCGCTCGCGGTGAATTTCGGCACGCTCGCGGGGCATGGAACGATGCGCCGCGCGATTACGGGCGAGGTGATCCGTGAATTGACGCGCAACGAGCTGAGTGTGCTCGAAGCGCTGCTGCGCCGGTCGCTCGGCGAAGGGGGATTCGGCCTTTCGACGAACCTGGGATCGATCCATGCGCAGAAGACGTCGGCTGCCGAGATGCGATCGCTGGCCCAGATCGTCCGCGAATCAAACGGCGTTTACGCCGCCAATCCGCGCTATCCGGCGAAGGGCGTTCACGAATCGGTTGCTGAAGTAATCAAGTTAGCAAAGGATGTCGGCGTGAGAACGCTCATCAATCATCTGGTGCCGATCCGCGGCGCCGCGGACGATTACCGGCGCGCACTTGCATTGATTGACGGCCTCCCGCCGGCGCTCGATTTCCATTTTGATGTTTACCCTTTCCCGTCGCAGCTTCTTCCGTTTTATCTGTTCTTGCCCGAATGGGTTCGCGCCGGCGGTTTTGAGGTGATGTACGCGAATCTTCGGGAGGACTGGCTCCGGGAAAAAATCAAAAAAGATATGCCGCCGATCGACGAGGGGCGATTTACGGTTGCCCAGGCGCCGGGCAATGAATTTCTGATCGGGAAATCACTCGATGATTTGAAAGCAATGTATGGTGTTTCCGATGGCCGCAACGCGCTCCTGAATCTGATGACGGCTACGAAGATGCGGGGCATCGCGCTTTACGAAAATCTGGATCCGGCTCTGGTCTCGCTCGCTATCACGCACCCGCGTTCGTTTATCGCTTCAAATGCGCCGAGTTTTGGCGATTCTCCGCGGATCACGCAGCTTAAATCCGAACGCACGACGCGGACCTTTATCCGCTTTCTGGAAATAGCCGAACGGGAAGGGATGCTCCCGCTTGAAACAGCCATTCGCAAATTGACGTCCGAGCCGGCCCGGAAATTCGGACTGACGGGGCGCGGCGAAATTAAAGAGGGGAATTACGCCGACCTCGTCTGTTTCAAAAATGCGGAAATAAAATTCACCATCGTGAACGGCAAGGTCGTCGTGAAGGACGGGGAGTTCAGGAACGTGTTTCCCGGCAAAACACTGCGGCATCATGGCTAGAAACCGCGTCGGCGCCGCCCACGAGCCGGACTATTTCTTTCTGGCCGTGACGTTCGCGCTCCTTGTTTTCGGCCTTGCGATGCTGGCGTCGGCGTCGTCGAATCTGGGCAAGTCCCAGTTCAATAACAGCTATTATTACCTCGAACACCAGCTGCTCTATGGCTTGTCGCTCGGCGTTGCCGGCTTTGCGGTAGGCTATTTCGTGCCGTATCAGAAATTCAAAAAAATCGCCCTCCCGCTGCTCGTCGTGAGTATTGTTTCTTTAGCTCTCGTATTCACAAAACTCGGTTCAACAATCAACAGTACGAACCGCTGGCTCCGGTTCGGCCCGCTGAGTTTCCAGCCGGCGGAGTTGATGAAGCTGGCGTATTTGATCTATCTTGCCGCCTGGCTTGCGAACACGAAAATCAAACGTGAAACCGATCTCCAGAGCGGATTCCTCCCGTTTCTCGCCATCTCCGGTCTGATTGCGCTGCTGCTCTTTCTCCAGCCGGCGACGAGCACGGTCGCCATCTTGCTTGGTTCGGGGCTGGTTGTCTATTTTGTGAGCGGCGCTCCTCTTAAATATGTTTTCGGCACCATCGGCATCGGACTGCTCGCGGTCGGGCTCCTCATTCTTGTTACGCCGTACCGCCGGGCCCGCATCACCGGATTTCTCAATCAGGGTACTAACGCGCAGGGGCAGAATTTTCAGCTGAATCAGGCGCTCATCGCCATCGGTGCCGGCGGCGTGACGGGGCAGGGCTACGGGCAGTCGACCACAAAATCGATCCTTCCGGATACAATCGACGATTCCATATTTGCGGTCATCGCCCAGGAACTGGGATTCATCGGAGCGGGGACGCTCATTGCTCTTTTTTGCATGTACACCTTCCGGCTTTACTGGCTTGCGCGGCGGCTTGGCGACAAGTTTGGGCGGTTCCTCCTTATCGGTTTTGGGACCGTGATTGCTCTGCAGGCCTTCGTTAATATGGCTTCCATTTCGGGCGTCATCCCGCTTACGGGCGTTCCACTGCCTTTCGTAAGCTATGGCGGCACGGCGCTCGCCGTTTTCCTTACTATGTCGGGAGTCGCTCTTAACGTTTCGCGGTATACTTAAAGATATTATGAGTGAGACATTTCGCGTCGTGCTGACGGGAGGGGGAAGCGGCGGGCACATCTACCCGCTTTTGGCGGTCGCCGATGAACTTGACCGGAAAGCGGCTGCGCTTGGTTTTGTCGAAGAGCGCTACTACGTCGGCCCGCACGACAGCTATGCGCCGCTTTTTGCGGCGCGGGACATCGCCTCGCGGAACATTCTCGCGGGAAAGTTGCGCCGCTACGCTTCATTCCAGAATATCCTCGATATACCGAAGGTTTTGATCGGATTTGTGCAGGCGTTGTGGCAATTGTATCTCATCATGCCCGACGTAATATTTTCAAAGGGGGGGCCGGGCGCGCTTCCGGTCGTCGTCGCCGGATGGTTTTATCGCGTGCCGGTTGTTATCCATGAATCCGACGCAGTGCCCGGCCTTACGAACCGCTGGTCAGCCCGGTTCGCCAAAAAGATATTTTTGAGTTTTGCGGATGCGGCCGATGGATTCGGAAGAGCCGCCGCGAAAACCGAGGTCACCGGCGCTCCGGTGAGGAGGGAGTTGATTGAACACCGTTCGTCGCCGGAAGCCGCCAAGGAATCGCTCGGCTTTGAAAAGGAGAAACCGCTGCTCCTGATTCTCGGCGGATCGCAGGGGTCGATTCGCATCAACGAATTCATCCTGGAATATTTGCCGCAGATTCTTGCCGAGACGCAGATTTTACACCAGACGGGTGTTGCCAATTTTGCCGACGTGGAAAAACTCGCCCGGGCAATGCAGATGGATGCGCCTTTCACGAACCGCTACCAGCCGGTCAATTATTTCACGGATACCTATGAAGCGGCGCTTTCCGCGGCCGATGTCGTCCTGGGACGAGCCGGAAGCGGCGTCATTTTCGAGGGCGCGGCGTTCGGAAAGCCGGAAATTCTTATTCCGCTGCCGGACGCGGCGAACGATCATCAGCGGGCGAATGCTTATGCGTTCGCCAAAGCGGGCGGTGGAATCGTGATCGAAGAAGCAAACCTTTTGCCGGGGCTCTTTCTGAACGAGCTCAAAAAAATACTCGGAAATCACGATGCGCAAGCGACGATGGGGAATGCTTCTGCTAGCTTCTTTAAACCGGGCGGAGCGGAGACGATCGCGGAAACGCTGCTGAAAACCGCAATGTGATATAATGATATATGTGAAAATATATCGTAGCATTATTTTTCTCGGGAT
>JAJXYP010000013.1 GCA_021780545.1 bacterium | reverse complement strand
ATAATCCCCGAGACTCCAGTTGCCAAGCATTTCGAAAAACGTCGTATGACGATTGTCGCCCACCTCGTCGATATCCTCGGCGCGGAAACTTTTCTGGGAATCGGCCAGCCGCCGGCCTTCCGGATGCGATTGCCCCAGAAGATACGGCACGAGCGGCTGCATGCCGCTCCCCGTAAAGAGCGTCGTTGGATCGTTTTCGGGAACAAGCGAAGCCGACGGGATGATCGCGTGACCCCGTTCGCGGAAAAAATCGAGATAGCGCCGGCGGAGCGCGGCGGTCGTCAAAGGTTCTTTCATATCTACCAAACCTACGACAAAACAACGATTTTTGCAACGCGGCCGCGATTTTCATCCGAACACTCGCGGACGCCATAGCGACGCGAAAGCAACGACGCCGTGCGCCGCCGCCCGCCCGGCCGCCGCGGTTACCGCCCAATCAATTTCTTAAACTCCTCAACCATCGGAACCGGCTCCGGTTCGACTCCGTAAAGCAGTGCCGCATGGTACGCCGTCCAGTCGGCAAGCGCAAGCGCGCTGAAAATCTTGTGAATTTCGTTTTTCCCCTGCAGCAGCACGACCTCGGATTTGAATCCGCGATCCTTGAACAGTTTTTCCATCACGCTCATCCGCTTGATGATCCGGCGATCATCGGCGCCGTCCTTCAGAAAAACAAAGTGAAACTGGCGGGACAGCGCATGCGTCCGCGCCTTCGCGTCATATCCCGTCATCTCGTTATGGTTCAGTTCCGGAACCGCGTTGTCGAACGCCGGAATCTTCGCGGTCTCATTAAATTTGATCTTCCAGTTGTGGGCAATCGCCGCGTTGCGGATCGATGCATACACGATTGGCACGCTGTCATGCAGGCGTTTCGCAAGATCCTTGCCGCGATGCTCCTCGCGCGCCAGCGTAAGAAGCGTCGCAAGCTGTTTCGCCTCAACCAGCCAGGATCGCTCTCCCATAAGCGCCAGCATCGCAAGCATGCTGAGACCGGTCGCCATCCGCGGCTGCTGGTGAAAATCCGGCAGCGCAACGTATGGAATTTTGTTCTTCTCCGCCTGCGCAATCAACTTTCCCCGAGACGCCACGACCGCCAAAGCGAGATGTCGGGCGCGGGCTTCGACGAACGCATCAATCACCTCCTCGGTGTTGCCCGAATACGAACTCGCGATAATCAGCCGCTCTTTTAAATCGTTCTCGTGGAGCGGAGGCAGGCCGTAGCCGGACCATATTATGAGATCAACCTCGGGATGCCATGCCTTGATGATATCGGCGGCGAGGTGCGATCCGCCCATTCCGCAAACTATGAATTTTTTGTGTTTCTTAAGTTTTGCCGCGTTTTCAACAACCGGGTCATATTCGAACTGTTTAGCGTACTGTTTGATATCGTCGAGAATCATTTCTTTATTATACCTTTTCGACCCCGACTCCTTTTCGACGTCGCCGATCTGACCGGCTTCCCGAACGCGCCCGCCTTGCTCCGGGACGCCGAACCGCCGATTGAATGGCCGCCGAACTGATTGCGGAGCGCCGAAAGAATCCGACCCGTGTAACTCGGCGATTTTCCAGAACGCACCCGAAATCGGAACGAATCCTCGATGGCGGGCAGTTTCATCTTCCAGGCCCGTCCGGTTTTCACCGTCCATTCGCCTTCGCCCGTATACGCGACCGATCCGGAAACCGGCTTTAGGTCTTCTCCGTATTCCGCAAAACCCGATTCCAGCCAGCCGACAAGGCGGGATTCGACGACGCTCCCGTGATTATACAGATGCGCGATTTTTTGGAGATCCAGCTTGAACGGCGACCGTTTCATAAGGGCAAATCCTTCAGCTATCGACTGCATCATGCCGTACTCGATACCATTATGGACCATCTTCACAAAGTGTCCGGCGCCGCTGTTTCCAAAATACGCATATCCTTCGCGAACGGAAATCGCCTCAAAAAGCGGCTCCAATGCTTCGAATGCTTTCCGATCGCCGCCCACCATGATGCAGGCGCCTTTGCGCGCCCCTCCGGGACCGCCCGAAACACCGGCGTCGAGAAACCGCACGCCGCGTTTTGCAAGCAGCTTCCCGCGCCGGACCGTATCCTCAAAAAACGAATTGCCGCCGTCGATCACCGTATCGCCGCGCCGGAGTTTCGGCAACAGCTCCGCAAGCAGATCGTCGACCGGCCGTCCGGCCGTCACCATAAGCCAAATCACGCGCGGCGCAGGAAGTGCCGCAATTAATTCATCAAGCGACCGGACTGTCTCAAATCCTTCTGCTGCAAGCCGATCGAGCGGCTCCGACGAACGGTTAGCCGCAACCACCCGCCATCCGGCATCCCGCATGTTGCGGGCCAGATTGGCGCCCATTTTACCGAGACCATACAGGCCGATTTCCCGCGGCGCAGATGCCTTCCTGGCCGCAACGGCGCGGCCGGCAGCGTCGGCGATCACCGCCGCCTCCGCCGCAATCGCCGCCGAATCCGGCGCATAGGTCCGGAGAATGACCATGCCCTTCCGCCACGCCGCCATGAAAGGATCCGTAAAACGCCACATCGCCCGAATCTCCCGGCTCGAGACGAACAAGGTCTGATCGCCCGCGATGCAGTCGAGGATTAATTTTTCATATTCTTCAACATACTGCGCCCGGCCGCCATGTCCGGCGCCAGCCGCCGCTCCATCGCGGAAATCAAACCCGAGCGAACGCTCTTCTAATGCCAGTGAATGGCCTGGCTTCTTGGCGACAAAATCAACCGTGATGCCCTCGGACGGCTCAAGCCGGATGGTAATCCGGTTTTGATGGTCGATCGAACCGCCGCACGCGCAGGACGCCTCATGCCGCAAAACAATTTCGATTTCCTTGCGAGGTTTGCCAAGCCGCTTACCGCCTTCCATCACGATTGGAACGCCAGACCAGCGAGAGCCTTCCAAAAAACCCGTAATACGGAAAAAGGTTTCGGTTTCGGAATTCGGCGCAACCCCCGCGATCTTCCGATAGCCATCGTATTGCGCCCGGAACGACCGGCTGGCCGCCTCCCCGAGCGTCGGTGCGGCGAGCGCTTCGAGCAGCTCCGTGCGCGCGGCGCGAATTGCTTCCGGTCCGTATCCACGCGGGCGTTCCATGGTGACGAGCGCAAGCATCTGCAGGAGATGATTCTGCCCCACGTCGCGCAAAGCCCCGACGCCGTCGTAAAAACTGCCGCGATCCTCCGCGCCGATACTCTCGTATAACCTGATATTGATCGACTCGACCGCCTCGCTGCTCCACTCCCGTTCAAAAAGGTTGTTCGCAAAACGGAACACCATGATGTTCTGCAACATCTCTTTTGCCAGATAATGGTCAATCCGATAAATCTGCTCCTCGCGGAAAAGCCGCGCAAGATGCGCATCGAGGGCTTTCGCGGTCTTTTCGTCGCCGCCGAACGGTTTCTCCACCACAACGCGCGTCCACCCCTCCTCCGATCCACAGGGATCGGTCAGATGGCTCCGATGCAGATTCTCGAAAATACGGTCGTAAAACTGCGGCGGCACGGAGAGATAGAAGAGCTTGTTCGTGCAGACGCCCCACCGGTCGTCAATGCCCCGGAGTTTTTCACTGAGTTCCGCATAATCGCCCGGCTCGTCGAACCGAACCTTGCCGTAAGTCGCAAGTTTCAGGAAAGAATCGATGGAATGTTCCGGGGCATTCGGCGCCTTCACGTGGAGTATCGCCCGGAGGTGATTCCGGAGATCCTCGTCGGTCCAATCGCGCCGCGAAACGCCGACGAATTCGAATTTTGGCGGAAGGCGATTCGCCTCAAAAAGATTGAAGAGCGCCGGAGCTATTTTTTTAGCCGTCAGATCGCCGGTAACGCCGAGGACGACGAAAATGGTCGGGATACGGGTATTTTGCTCGCGAGATAACGCCGTGGTGGATGAGTTATTTTTCACTGGAGTATGCCTCATTATAATATAATACGAGGAACCCAGCCCAAAAGATAAGGGTTCTCCGCAAGTCAGCGGACTATTTCAACACACCCCCAAACATCCGGCAAAAATTTGCCTGTGGATAATGGGTTTTGATGGTAGAATGGTCTTAACGTCGAATCACCAAACATCAACTATTATGGAGCTAACCATCACCAAGCGGGACGGCACCCGCGAACCATTCAACGCCGATAAAATCAACCGATCGATTGAGCGGGCCTGCCAAGGCCTCGAAGATCCGATCAGCATGGTGACGCAGATCGCGACCGAAACGCGGCTGACGCTCTATGACGGAATCACAACCGAAGAGATGGACCAGGCGACCATCAACGCCGCCGTCCAGAACATCAAAGAGGATATCGAATACGACAAAGCGGCGACCCGGCTGCTCCTCAAAACCGTCTATCGGCGGGCGCTCGGCGACTACGAAAACAATCCTGCCTTGCTCGCGCGGCGGCATCGCGAGTTTTTTCCGGAATGGATCAAGGCGGGCATCGACGCGAACATCCTCGACCCGCGCATGGGCCAACTTTTCAATCTGAAAGAGCTGGCCGCGACGCTCGACCTCGGCCGCGACGAACTTTTCCTCTATGCAGGACTTTCCTCGCTCCTTGACCGCTATACCACCAAAAATAAGAACGGTCAGCCGAACGAGACGCCGCAATATTTCTTCATGCGAATCGCGATGGGTCTGGCTTACAACGAAAAAAATCCGACAGCCTGGGCGAAAAAATTTTACGGGAAAATGTCCCGCCACGAATATATCGCCGGCGGATCGACGAACATCGGCGCCGGAACCACGCGCCCCTCGCTCTCAAATTGCTTCCTCATGCAAATGGAGGACGACATGGCGCACATCGCCAAGTCCGTCTCGGACGTCATCATGCTCTCGAAGGCGTCCGGCGGCATCGGCCTCTCGGTAACAAAGCTCCGCGCCACGGGATCGCCCCTCTCTTCCAACAACACCCCCTCCTCCGGACCGACGCCGTTCGCGAAAATCGTTGACACGGCAATCCGCGCCGTCCAGCGCGGCGGAAAGAAAAAGGGCGCGCTCTGTTTCTATATGGAGAACTGGCACATCGATTTTCCCGAATTCATCGACTGGAAAAGCAACGCCGGCGACGATTACCTCCGCATGCGGACGGCCGATACCGCGGTCTTCATCTCCGATGAATTCATGCGCCGCGTCGAAAACCGCGAGCCGTGGTACATGTTCGACCCCAAAGAAACGCCCGACCTCGTCGAACTCTATGGCCGGGAATTCAGCAAACGGTATGCGGAATACGCGAAAATGGCCGACGAAGGCAAGCTCCGCGTCTTTAAGAAAGTCCCCGCCGAAGAGCAATACCGCCAGATTCTCGTTTCGCTCATGGGCACCTCGCATCCTTGGCTTACCTGGAAAGACGCCGTCAATCTGCGGGCGCTCAACACCAACACCGGCACGATTCATATGTCAAACCTGTGCACGGAAATCTGCCTGCCGCAGGACCGCGACCATATCGCCGTCTGCAACCTTGCCTCGCTCAATCTGGCCGTCCACGTAAACCACAAACAAATCGACTGGGAAAAACTCGAGGAAAGCGTCCGGTATGCCGTCCGACAACTCGATAACCTGATTGACATCAACGTGCTCCCCGTTCCGGAAGCGGAACGTTCGGATAAGGAAAACCGCGCGGTCGGCCTCGGCATGATGGGCTTCGCCGATATGCTGGAACAACTCGGCATGTCGTACGACAGCGAACATGCGTGGGATTTCGCGGATAAGGTGTTTGAATTCGTAAGCTATGTCGCAATCGACGAGAGCGCAAACCTCGCCGCCGAGCGCGGAAGCTATAAGAACTTCAAAGGTTCGGGGTGGTCAAAAGGTATGGTGCCGATCGACACGATCAAAACACTGGAAGACGGACGCGGAGTGACGCTCACCGTCGCCCACGAGCACCGCTACCGCGGATTGAATTGGGATGCGCTCCGCGAGAAAGTTAAAAAAGGGATGCGCAACGCGACGCTCATGGCTACC
>JAJXYP010000037.1 GCA_021780545.1 bacterium | reverse complement strand
TCAAACGAACTGGCGTTCGCGGCTGCCGAAGCTATTATTGAAAGCGTTGGGTCGAAATATAATCCATTTTTCATCTATGGTGGCGTCGGCCTCGGCAAAACGCATCTGATCCAGGCAATCGGCAACGAAGTTCTCACTAAATACCAGAAGCGGATCAGGCCCCGCTATATTCCATCGGAACAGTTTACGCGCGACGTCCTGTGGGGAATCAGGAATAAACGGATGGAGGACATTAAAAAGAAATACCGGGATATCGATATGCTGATCATCGACGATATCCAGTTCATCGGCGGCAAGGAAAAAACCGAAGAGGAATTTTTCCATACCTTCAATGCGCTTTATGAAATGAATAAGCAGATTATTATTTCCTCCGATAAATCGCCGCAGGCCCTGCCAATCCTTCAGGAGCGGCTCCGGTCGCGCTTTGAGGGCGGGTTTGTGGCGGATATCAGCTATCCGGAATACGAAGTCCGCGTTGCAATCATCAAGAGCAAACTACAGGACGCGAACCAGCAGCTTTCGGAAGAGGTGATAGGGTTGATTGCCCGCCGTCTGCGGCGCAATATACGGGAACTTGAAGGTCTCCTTAAAAAAATCCTTTTTGAACAGCAGCGACGGCACGGAGAAATGACCGAGCATATCGCCGAAGAAATCATCAACCGATCCTCGCAGACCGGCGCAAAGCGGGTTGATCATATGCAAATCCTAAATGCTGTTGCTGAATTTTTCGACACAACCGTCGATAATTTAGTAAGCCACAGCCGACGGAAAGAAATCGTTGAGCCGCGGCAGATTGCCATGTATTTACTTCGGGATATCTCGGAACTTTCCTATCCGTTGATTGGGGAAAAGATGGGGAGAGATCACACCACCGCCATCCACTCCTTCGAAAAAATCAACCAGGAGATCAATAGAAATCCAGCGCTTAACCAGAAGATATTAACAATCAAAGAGTTGATTTTTAAAGTTTAAATAAGGATTAAAAATGTTTTTCCCCAATTTCCACAAGGCCTACAACAATAACAATATTATCTTAATAAGAATTTAATTATTACTGCTGTTGAACACTTCCATGAAAATTATTACCATCCAATCAAATATCCGCGAAGCGATTTCGACCGTTGAGAAAGCTGTGGCTATAAACCCAAATCTGCCGATTTTAAAAAATATTCTCATCAAAGCGGACCACGACACGGTTTATTTTATAACCACAGATCTTCGTATTAGCGTCACAGCGCGGGTTTCCGGGAAGATCATCGAGGAAGGATCGATAACAATCCCTATTGCGTTGTTATCGGGCATTATCGCGAATATAAAAAGCGACCGGTTAAACTTAGAAACAAAAGAAAACAAACTTGATATAAAAACCGACAACTACAACGCGACAATTAACGGCGCCGCAGCGGACGATTACCCGCCAATCCCTAAAATAAAAGATCCGGAACAATATATCGAGGTGAAGGGGATTTTCTTGAAGGACGCCATCGCGCAAACAGGGATAGCGGCGCAAGAATCCGATCTCCGGCCTGAGCTCGGCGGCATCCTGTTTAATTTTTCGATAGAATCGCTTGTTTTGGCCGCGACGGACGGATTCCGCCTTGCTGAAAAGACGATCTCAGCCGGAAATTTTACGGTGAAAAATCAAAAACCGTTCAAAGCGCTGGTGCCGCTCGATGCGTGCCGTGAAATTATGCGTAATACCGGAGACGCAGATTTAGTGAAGATGTACTACGACGACAACCAGATGCTTATAAAAACCGAGCGCGCCGAGATACTCTCGCGCCTACTCGAAGGGGCATTTCCCGATTATACACAGATTATCCCCAAAAAGACGGCTACGGATATTTTGGTCAGCCGCGATGAGTTTGCGAATGGCATCCGTCTCGCTTCCATTCTGGGGCAAAAAACCAGCGAGATAGAACTTCGCATTCATCCCGACAAAAAAGCGGTTGAAATAGCCTCGGCCGATCAGGCGCTTGGTGAAAACGCATATCTACTACCCGCAAAGATTCAAGGCGATGCGATTACGGCAGTCTTTAATTGGCGCTATCTTTCGGAGGTTGTAAAGGTTTTAAACACGAAGGAAATTCAGATCGGGTTACAAGAAGACGCTGCGCCGGCAGTCATCCGGCAGGCCGGCGACAGTTCATATTTTTATATCGTTAAACCGATTTTACGGAGTTGAAGACGCCGCTGTCGTGGACGTTGCCGCAACACCCTGCGTTTGGAGAATCCAAGGGTGCTGGCCAACCCACGCCTGGGTTGCGGCTTCCCAGTTTTTATATTGCGGGTCAATTGCCGGATCGGCGGGCACCGGTCCAGTCGGGTCGTCCTTGTTGATGTAATAGAGGTCGGAGTGAATCTGGCCATTCACCAGGTACTGACCGTCGAGCATCGGCTTGGTTTCAGTGACGGGGTCCGGTTGTGTGAAGGTTTCATTCTGAACCTCGGGCAGTGCCTGGCGCATGAAGGCGCTCCATATTGGGACCGCGGCAAGGATACTAGAACCATTTTTCTGCATCGCTGAATTATCGTTATTTCCGGCCCAAACGCCGACAACGAGCGAGGGTGTGTATCCCATCGCCCACGCATCACGGTAGTCGTTCGAGGTGCCGGTTTTAAGGGCTACATCGTAGCCGGGGAAGACGGTAAGGTTTTGGCTGGCGCCCATGAGCGGTGCCCGCGCGGCGGCATCGGAAAGCACGTCGTTCACGAGACGGACCGATTGGGTATCGGCGACGCGGGTCGCCTGATCTTCATAGGACTCGAGTATATTTCCCTGGAGATCCTGAACCTGAAGGATCATTGATTGCGCATGCTTCATCCCGTCGGCCGCGAGCACCGAATACGCCGATACTTCATCAATGAGGTGCACGGCGCCGCCGCCAAGAACAAGCGAAAGGCCGTACTGCGAAGGATCGTTCAGCGTGGTAAATCCGAATGAAGCGGCGTTTTGAATTGCGTGCGCCTCGCCCACGAGATAGAGCATCTCAACAGCCGGGACATTGATTGATTGAGCCAAAGCGTCGCGGATCGATACCGGCCCCACGAAATCGCCCTCGAAATTTTGGGGATGGAAGCATTTCGGATTTGGCGGTGCGGAGAAATCTGGAATGACAGGGCAGGCGGGGCTGGTGCTGAATTCCGTTGGGACATCCATTAAAATCGTATCGGGGCTATAGCCCATCTGGAACGCGGTAAGGTAGACGAATGGTTTGAGCGACGACCCCGGCTGGCGGAGGCCCTGTGTGGCGACATTGAAATTCGGGTCGAATTTGCAGTTTACGGAAGGCGTGCATCCGAGGGGCAATGACGAGGTTGCGAAGTAGTTTCGCGAGCCAACCATGGCGAGAACCTGGCCGGTTTGCGGATCTTCAGCTACCAGAGCGCCGTTATACGCCTGATAAAGCTGCTGATTCCGCGCTACGCCTGTCGCCACCGCCTGCTCGGCCTGCTGTTGGAGATTCCAGTCGAGTGTCGTGATTACTTTGAGTCCTCCACGATCAACCATATCTTCACCGTATTTCTGCACCAGATAATTCTGTACCGCCATCACGAAGTTGGGGGCCTTCATGCTGCTTATTGATTGCGGTTGAAAGACGATTTTATAAGCGAGGGCGTCGTTTAACTGTTGCTGGCTGATTTTTCCCAGTTGGTACATTTTCTGGAGGACCAACTTCTGCCGGTTGAGAAGATCGTTTACGTGGTCGCCCCAGGGCGAGTAATATGTCGGAGCCTGCGGAAGCGCCGCCAGAATCGCGCTCTGCGCTAAGTTGAGCTGGGAAACCGGAACGCCGAAATAATCAAGGCTCGCTTCCTGGACGCCGGCGATATTCGGGCCGTAGGTTACCTCATTGAGGTACATGTCGAGGATCTGATCTTTTGAATAGTAATCATTCAGGCGGATCGCGAGGATAAGCTCTTTTATTTTCCGAGTTAAGGTTTGGTGCAGGGTTAGAAATGCGGTGCGGGCAAGCTGCTGGGTGATAGTCGAACCGCCCTGAACAATGCCGCCGCTAAGCAGGTCGGCCAAGAATGCTCGGACGATGCCCTTCCAGTCATATGCCGGTTCGTTATAAAAATTGGAATCCTCGATGGCAACCGTCGCATCTTTCACGGTTTGCGGGATTTCATTGAATGGCACCACTGTTCGTCGCGCCCCGTTTGAAATTTCATACAGCAGGATCGTCCCGGTGCGGTCATAAATCCTCGTTGATTGGGTGATCTGCTGGTTGGAAAGCTCGTCGATTGAAGGGAGGGTTTTTGCGAAATAGACTACGACTAGGCAGAGACCGATTATGCCCGATGCCGCGACCACGCCCAGGATCTGCAGAGCTCTTTTTCGTGTGATTTTCATAACCTATTCATTTTAGCGCAAAAGCTCTCCTTTGGGAGAGCTTTTGCGCTGGTGTATCCTGGCGTATCCCCAGAGCTATTCTTCAGCCGGGGCTTCGTCTTCCGCGGGCTCATCATTATTGTCGGCGGCTGGATCTTCGGCGCCGTCTTCGTCCTCGTCGTTCAGCTCTTCTTCTGGGAGCTCAACGTCATCTTCAAAACCCTCTTCCTGATCTTCATCGCTGAGGCCTCGGAAGGCGAGAGAGATTTTAAGCAATTCTGCTTCCATGATGTGCAAGAATTTGCGACCTTTTATCGGTAAATACAAAAATTATTTCTCCAGTATACGGTAGCTTCGAAAGGTGTCAATAGCGCGGTTCAGGCGTTCCGGCGATAATGGCGAGGGCGAGGGCATCGCTTGCGTCGTCGATGACGGCGAGATCCTGTCGGTCGAGGATTAAGCGAACCATTTTCAGCACGGCTTTTTTATCGGCCGATCCATAGCCCGCCACGCCAAGCTTCACTTCGTTCGGAGTATATTCGCGGATGGGGATGCGGCGTTCTCTTGCGGCGAGGAGGATGACGCCGCGCGCTTGGGCAACCGCGATTGCGGTTTTTCGGTTTTTCGCGAAAAAGAGTTTTTCGACGCCGACGACCTCCGGGCGGTATTTTTTTATGAGAGTGTCGATGTCGCGCCTGGTTTCAACCAGGGCGCCGGCGTCATCGGTGCTGGTGATATTGAGGATGCCGGCCGCAAGCAGCCTGGTTTCGTTGCCGGCGGTCTTGACGATGCCGTACCCGATCCGCCGCGTTCCCGGATCGATGCCGAGCGCGATCATGCGTTGGTCGCGTTGGTGGCGACGCTTTGGATGTCGTCGTTATCCTCAAGCGCTTCCACGAGCCGGTCGAGCTTCAGGGCGTCATCGGGCGACGTTTCCTGCGGGAATTTCGCGTTCCAGCCGTCGGCGGCCTTTTCGAAGGCCCAAAGCACGCTCCCGGATTCCGCCCATTTGCCGCCGTGATCGCGGAGAATCGTTTTTACTTCCTGTACGGTCCGGTTTCGGTTGTTGCTGATCGCGTCGATGACGATTGCAACTCCGCCCGGGCCATAGGCCTCGAACGTGAGTTCGTCAAGATGCTCCCCTGATTCGGCCGCCCGTTTTACGGCGCGATCGATATTGTCCTGCGGGACGGACGCCTCCTTCGCCTTCGTGATTGCCGTGCGGAGGCGCGGGTTGAAATCCGGGTTTGGTTCCGTTTTTGCGGCAACCGAAACGGCCACTAGGAGCTTTGAAAACAACTTACCCCGTTTCTGGTCGGTCACCTCCTTTTTGTGCTTAATGCCTGCCCAATGAGAATGTCCGGACATGGTGAGTTCGGTAACATTATATAATAGAACTATGCCCTATGCGAACCAAGACGACCTGAAAATCAAAGTAGCCGCATTGCGGCGGGACGGCGAAGAGCGGGCGGCGGAGCGGCTGGCCAAGGAGCTCGGCCTCGGGTACGTAAACCTCGAAAAACTTCCAATCTCCCTTGATGCCGTGAGGATCGTTCCGGAAGCGGAAGCGCGGGACGGCAAGCTGGCAACCATCGAGGCGAAGTCCAATCAGGTGGCGCTTGCGGTTGTTGATCCCCGTT
>JAJXYP010000020.1 GCA_021780545.1 bacterium | reverse complement strand
CCACTAAGCTATAGGCCCTCACTTGAAAAGTGTACGGTATTTCGGGGTATAATGGCAAGATATGATTGAGTTTTCCCGCGTCACGAAGCAGTACCGGAAACGGAAGCCGGCTGTCGATGATTTTTCGCTTGCGGTCGACGTGCCGATTTTTGGTTTTTTGGGGCAGAATGGCGCCGGCAAGACGACGGTTATGAAAATGATCGTGGGGCTTCTCGAACCGACCGCCGGATCGATTATGATTGACGGCCTTCCTTCGGCTTCAGCCGCCGCCAAGCATAAGATGGGATATATGCCTGAAACCCCATATTTCTACGAACGGATGACGGGCATGGAATTTCTCGGTTTTTGCGACGCGCTCTATGGGCGGCGTGGCGGTGGTACGCGGGTTGCGCACTACGAATCGCTGCTTGGGAAAGTCGGCATTGCGGAAGCGGGACGGTTTGAGATTCGGACATATTCGAAAGGAATGCGTCAGCGGCTCGGTTTTGCCCAGGCGCTCGTGAACGATCCAGAGTATCTGTTCCTCGACGAACCGCTTGACGGTCTTGATCCTCTCGGGCGCCGCGAAATGAAAGAAGTGATGCTCGGCCTGAAGCACGAGGGCCGAAAGGTGTTTCTGAACACGCATATTCTTGCGGACGTCGAGGAGGTGTGCGATGAAGTCGGCATTATTCATGCGGGAAAGCTGCGGTTTTCGGGCGGCGTCCGGGAGTTCTGCGCCGGGAAGCCGATTGAAGAGCGTTTTATGGAAACGGTCGCGGCGGTTGCGGAGGCCGGGGAAGTTAATAATCACCATGCGTAGCGCCATCCGCAACATACTGACCATAGCGAAGACGACGCTGAAGCTCGAGATTCGGGACAGGATCATCATCGGCATTCTTATCTTCGGTTTGGGCTATCTCGCGCTCACGCTTTTTCTTGCGGATCTCGTTCTGAAAGAATTGCCGATGGTGAAAAGTTTCGGCCTGACGGGCGTCTATTTCTTCAACGCAGTCGTGGCGCTCTTCCTCGGCACGACGTCGTTCTTCAAGGACGTTGACCGGAAGGTGGTGTACTTCATCCTTTCGAAGCCGGTTTCGCGAGCGCAGTTTCTCCTCGGTAAATTTTTCGGCTTGTGCCTGGTGCTGCTCCTTACGAGCGCTGTCCTCGGCGCCGTCTATCTGGGGGTGATTGCGCACGAGGGCGGGGGATTTGACGCGATGGGGATTCTTGCCATCGTTATGCAATTTTTTGAAATGGCGCTTTTCCTCGCGTTCGCCATTTTCGTTTCGACGTTTTCTACATCGCTTCTTTCGATCGTCTACACGTCGGCCATTTTTTTCCTCGGACACGTGGTAAGCTCGCTCGTGACCGATGCGCAGGCGATCGGGCTTTCCGGCGCGAAGTTGATGCTTGTCGAGGGACTCTACTATATATTCCCGAATCTCGAGAAATTTGATATCCGCAACATCGCGATTCATGCGGTCGCGGAACCCGCGGCGTCGTTTTTCCTCGCGTTCGGCTACGCCGCGGTTTACGTCGCATTGCTTCTTGTCGCGGCGGCCTGGATTTTTGAAAAGAAGGAGATATGAACGCCGCGAATTTCGCCGGGAAGCTTGACGGCGCTTACCGCGCGGCGGCGATTGCGCTGCTTCTCGCGGCTGTGATGGCGGCGCAGTGGCTTTATGATGCGACGGCCGCGCCGCAACCGCCGGGCCTCGGCGCCGGTCTCACGCCCGAAACCGTGCGGATGCTCGATATGGGGTTCCACTCGACCGTTGGTTCGTTTCTTTGGATCGCCACCATGCCGGAGATTCTCGATCTTTTCAACGGCAGGACCGAATATGTCAGCGGCGTCGCCTATTTGAACGCTGTCGATCCGAAGCTCAGCTATCCTTACGCGTTTTCGGTTCTCACGCTGCCGATGATTCCCGTGGCGAGCGGCTACACGACCGGTCTGGCGGATGCGATGGCGATTGGCAAGCGGGGGATCGCCCAGGCGGATCCCGATTGGCGCATCCCGTACTATATGGCGACCAACTATTATCTGGACGAGCATGATACCGCAAAGGCGGCGCTCTATTTCGATCTTGCCGCGCGTACGCCCGGCGTGCCGTTTTTCGCCCGGCGGTTTGCGGAGAATTTCGGCAACGAGCAGAAGGACCGCGACCGGATGATCGCGCTTTGGAAAACCATCAGGGACACGACGAACGATCCCGCAACCAAGGCGCGCGCACAGGCCTACGTCGATCATCTCGAGATTTTCAATTATCTCGAGGCCGCTGCCGCGCAATATAAGGCGCGGTACGGGACATTTCCCGCGAATCTGAATCTGCTCGTCTCGCACGGCATCATTCCGGCGATTCCCCCGGATCCGTTCGGTTACCAGTTCATCATCGGGAAAACCGGCGTGGTGACGCTGAACCTTGCCGCGACGACGACGGTTCCCGGCGCTCCGGACGCGGGGCAGTAATCGGCGGGGCTGGGCTTGCAGCCCCGGCGCATTTCGGGGCATACTGATGGCAGCTATGGAACCACAAAATGTAAAAATGGTAGATATGTTTTGTGAAGATTGCGGCCGGGAAACCCCCGCCGCACTTCGTCGTATTGGTGACGGCACGCAAAAATATTTTTGCACCCGTTGCCAGGTGCGGGCGGGTGATGCGGATGGGGCGGTTGCATCCGGCGGGGCTGCTGTTGAATCGAGTGTTGGCGGATCTGCGCCGAAACATCCGGCGATCCGTCGTTCGGGCTCAGTATTGATTTCTTAAGGAGGTCGGGTGAGTTCAAAAAAATTCGAGGTAGGCGACCGGGTATATTATCGGGCCGTCGTCAACAACCCCGGCCATTATAAGCCGGATGAGCTGGTGCCGGGCGAGATCATTCACCGCTTCATGAACGGCGGGGAGTATACCTATCGCATCAGATTGGATCTAAAATGGACCGATCGGGTGGCGGCATGCGGTCAGCCGATCGTCGTTGGAAACGTATCGGCGGGACGGATCATTCCGATCGCAGCGCCGTGATGGCCGGGACATGCTCCCGGCCTCTCTTTTTGATGATCGTTGATTTTCTGGATCGAGTATTGAAGCTGTCACTGCATCCACGCAAGGTGTATATCGAGACGTGGGCCTCGGGCGTGGATTTTCTTGGTTGGATTTGCTTTCCCGATCACAGGGTGCTTCGCACGGCAACAAAACGTCGCGCCCTAAAGCGTGTTGTCGCTGATCCCAACTTACCGAGAGTCGCATCATATTTGGGAATGTTGAAGCACGGTAATGCAAAAGGTATCGAGAGGAAAATCAGAGAAATTGTAGAGGATAGTAAAAACCTTGATTGGTCGGTTTTTTATCGACTGGAAGATATCTCCAGGCAATGTTATACATTATAAAATACTATGGCTAAAATTTCTATCGGCATCGTCGGCCTTCCGAACGTCGGTAAATCGACGCTGTTTAAAATACTGACGAAGCAGGATATTACAATCGCGAATTATCCGTTCGCCACAATTGATCCGAATGTCGGCGTCGTGACGGTGCCGGATGATCGGGTTGACCGGCTGGCGGAGCTTTCGAAGTCGAAAAAGAAAATTCCGGCGGTCGTGGAGTTTTATGATATCGCGGGCCTCGTGAAGGGCGCGAATCAGGGCGAAGGCCTCGGTAACCAGTTTCTGGGCCACATCCGCGAAACGCAGGCAATCGTGATCGTGCTCCGCGTGTTCCGGGATCCGGACATCATCCACGTGGAAAATTCGGTTGATCCGTTGCGCGATCTCGACATCATTCTGACGGAGCTGGTGTTGAAAGACCTTGAGGCGGTGGAAAAGCGCCATGCCCGCGCTGAAGCGGAGGCGAGGACCGGAAAGAAAGAGGCGATTGCGGAGCGGGACCGATTGGCGGGTGTCAAGGCGATTCTCGCCGAAGGCAGAACACTCGCGGCAGCTGCCGCCGCATCGGACGACGTGGCGGAGCTGATTCGTAACGATCGGTTGATTCGCGAGTTGAATCTCCTGACCGCCAAGCGTCAGATTTTTCTCCTGAACGGTTCGCCGGAGGACGTTTCCGAAGCGTTGCGGTCGCGCATCGCGGAGCTGGGCGGGGGTGCGGTTGTGGCGGATCTTGCTTCAGTCGAATCGGTGCCGGAGTTGATTTCCAAGGCCTACGCCGTCCTCAATCTTGCGAGTTTTTTTACGACGGGCGAGGACGAGACGCGGGCCTGGACGATCGAGCGCGGAATGCTTGCTCCGCAGGCGGCCGGTGTCATCCATACGGATTTCGAGGAAAAATTCATCCGGCTTGAGGCGATTGCCTGCGATCAGCTGCTCGCCGCCGGCGGATGGACGCAGGCCAAGCAGAAAGGACTGATTCGGCTCGAAGGGAAAACCTACGAAGTGAAAGACGGCGATGTCATTGTAGTGCGGCACGGATAGCGGCCCCACCGGGTCCGCATGGTAAAATAAATCTATGCGGGAATATGTAACGCGGGCAGTGGTGCTCGATAAAGCGACGCGTTTCGACGCCGACGCTCGGTATTCTTTTTTTACGGAACGGTACGGCAAGATTATTGCAAAAGCGAAAAGTTCCCGGAAGATCGGCTCGAAACTTGCGGGGCATCTTGAACCGGGAACGTTTGCGGCGGTGCGGATCATCGAGCAGCGGGGGACGCAGGTGATCGACGCGCTCAAGGTGGCGCGGGTTGATCTGCCGCTCGCGGATTTGTCATTCCTCGGTCATTTGCTGCTCGAGTGGGAGCCGGATGAGGCCTTGTGGCGCGAGCTGCGGGCGCGGGTGGCTGTCGGCACTCCGGCGGCATTGTCGGCTGCGGTGCCCGCCGCGGTACGGTTTTGGCCGCGGACGCTTGCGATCCTCGGATGGGATCCGGAAGGTGCGCCGTGCGCCGCTTGCGGCCGGGGAGGCGCCGGGCGGTTTTTCGTGCCCCGACAGGAATTCTTCTGCGCACCTTGCGCCGCAACTTCAAGGTTGCCGAAGAATGATTTACTATTAATCAGTTAATCCGATGCCAAACTTTCTGAAAGGTCCGTTATGGTTTGCGCTGGGGCTCATCGTCATCGTGGGTGGCGTGGTGGCCGTTTTGAGGATGCAATTCAAGACGGTCTTGTGATCACACCGCAAGAATTTCCGAGTCTATTCCTTGTGCCTGGTCCAAAGGCCGTTCATGGTGGTGCTGTCACGAATTTAGGTGAAGATGTGGCCTATTTGGCCAATCTTGCTACGCAATATGCCGATGTGGTTCTTATCGATTCGGTGCAGGGATGGAATCCCTTGCAAATACAACTCTTGCCTCTTATTTCCCATGTGGTTGTGGTGGTTGCACCGAAAGCGGGGCAAGAAGAAAACGCTCAACTTCTTATCAGCAAATTGATCTACGCACAGATGCAGCCGTCACAGGTTTCGGTGCTCATCAATCATCCTGACGGAAAGTTCGATTGGAAACAGTATGAGCATATTTTATCCCCTTTCCCAGTGACCTTTCGAGTGCCCTTTGATCGTGCCTATAAAAGAAAAGGTGGGGTAAAAGCCAAGAAAATCATTCGTGCCTCTTCGCTCTGGTGGCGAGAGCAATACGGATTTCCCACTGGATTGAAACCCAAATGGCGACGTTAAGTCGCTTTTTTTGTCCCCGAAAAACGTAGTAAGTGAAAGGAGTGTTTGTCGTGATCGTAGGTATGGATTTGGGATACGGCTTTGTAAAAGCAACGAATGGTGAAAAAACCGTATTGTTTCCGTCTTTGGTGGAGACAGGTCATGCGCGAGAAGAAGCGTTTCGTCTTGCGGATTATCGGGTCAGCATCGATGGTGTGACGTACTTTGTTGGCGATATGGCGCGTCGTGAAGGAAAAAGTCTGCTCAACTTGGCGAATCCGTTAGCGAAGGAAGAGGACTTACGTGTACTTTGGCTTACCGCTTTGGCTCTCTTGGCAGGCGATGAACCTTTACACGTGGTTACAGGTTTACCGTTGAATCAGTATGACGCGCGGGATACGATCAAGGAAAAATGGCTGTCGTTTCACGGTGATGTGATGA
>JAJXYP010000073.1 GCA_021780545.1 bacterium | reverse complement strand
CCGCAACGGCAAACCGATGAAAATCAAGGCCTGGGGACTCCTCGCCCGCGTCTTCCAGCATGAAATCGACCACCTGAACGGAAAGCTCTTCATCGACAAAGCAAAAAACCTTCACGAAAATGAGTGACCGGCCGCCGCGGTACGTCTTCTTTGGCAGTCCGCGCTTCGCGGCCATCGTGCTCGGCGAACTGATCCGTGCCGGACTCGGGCCGGTCGCAGTCGTCTGCAACCCCGATCGCCCCGTCGGACGTAAACAGGTGGTAACGCCGCCGCTCGTGAAAACACTCGCCGAACGCCACGGCATTCCGGTCATTCAGCCGGAGAAACTGGATGCCGCGGCGACGGATGCGATCGCAGGCCAGCAACCCGAATGTTTCGTCGTCGCGGCATACGCAAAAATTCTCCCCAAAAGCATCCTTTCCCTGCCGCCGCGGGGATCCGTCGGCGTCCATCCATCGCTTCTGCCGAAATTCCGCGGCGCCTCGCCGATTCAGTCCGCAATTCTTGCCGGTGAAACCAAAACCGGCGCGACCATTTACGTCATGGATGAAAAAACGGATCATGGCCCCGTTCTCGCGCAGGAACCGCTCTCCGCAACGGAAACGCCCGCATACCTTCTTCCCTACCCGGAGCTCGAAGAACGGCTGGCGGAACTCGGCGCGCGGCTCCTCGTCGCCGCTCTGCCGGAATTTGCCGCCGGACGCGCATCGGCAGAGGAACAGAATGAAGCCCTTGCAACGTACACGAAAAAATTTTCAACCGAAGACGGCTTTGTTCCGGAAAACGACCTTATGGCGGCACTCGCCGGCGATGAAACCCGCGCGCTCGCAATCCTCAGAAAAATCAACGCGCTCAATCCTGATCCCGGCGCATGGACCGTCAAAAGCGGCGTCCGCACCAGGCTTTTGGCGGCCGTTATTGAAAATGGCCGCCTGCGACTTACGAGCATCCAGAAAGCCGGCGGGAAGCCGCGAACGCCGTAGCGTAAGCGCCTGCTTTCCGGCGCCCATTTGAGCGATACGTTTTACTTGCCCTTGCGCCGGCTTTTCTTTTTAAAAAACAGCCGTTCGCCGAACGAGACCAAGTGCTTCAGCTTGAATCCTTCGTGCCGGACGCCGTCACGGAGATCGTGAATATCTTCCCGAATCAGCACCGCTTCTTCCCGAAACTGCTCGGCAATATCCTTGATGCGATTCAATACCATGATGAGATAGATAAGAAGCACCGCGATCAGCAGCGTAACAACGATGACGGCAACGGTCGTGACCGCGAAAAAAATGTCGGCGTGAATGAGCGTGCTCATGTGTGATGCTCTTTTATTCTACCATATTCTTTCCGCGAACCCCGATGAAAAATATCAGCCGGACCCCAGAAGCCGTCCGAGCGCCCGGCGCTTTTCGTCCGGCGGCAACGCGGCGCGCCGGACAGCGCGGCCGAGAATGTCGATCGTTTTATCGTAGGTTTCGCGGTCGACGGGATAGGGCGTCGCATCCTTGCCGCCGTGCGCGAAGCTATAGCGGGCCGGATCCTCGTAAGACGGACCGGCGCCATAGATTACTTCGCCTACGAGCGCGAGCGCCCGTACGGTCTTCGGGCCAACGCCCTCGAGTGACACCAGTTCTTCGTACGAGTCCGGTTTGCGGTCGGCCGCCTTGGCGAGAATCTTTTCCAAATAGCGGCTGCGCCCAAAATCCTCGCGAATCACCGGATGATACCGGAACTCGCGGTTCTTGAGCTCGAGGATCGTGGTTACCGGTCCGTCATCGAAAAGTCCCCGCTGCCGCAGGGATATCATCCGCGAAAGCCGCGAAGAATGTCTGCGGATGATTTCGATATCCTTCATGAGTGACGCGTAACCGGCGCGAACCAAATCAGTCGAAAGATCGCGCGTCGCGGCGCTCTTCCGCGCCGTGAGATCGAGCACCCGGTCAAGCACGATAGGCGACGTAATCGCGGCGTGCGGTTCGGCCACCAGATCGGCGGCGTTTTCCGAAAACCAATGATAGCGACGCGCCGCGCGCGCTTCCTGGTTCATCCCCTGCTGCACGACCGCCCAAGCGCCGTTCCGGGAAAAGAAGAATGCATGGTGATATAGCTGGAATCCGTCCTGCACCAGCGCGCTGTCCACTTTTGCGCTCATTTTCGAGTTGTACACCAGCCGTTCGGCGCTGGCTGACGGCAATGACAGGACGTCGCCCCAGGCGCGGATTTCATCCGGCGTCCGGCGGGAGGTCTTTCCCTTGCCTCCGCAGATAAAAATGCCGAGATCGCGCTCCTCGCCGCGAATGGCCTCCTTCAGCGCCGCCGTCAGAATCGTCGTCAATCCGCTTGCATTCCAATCGAACGCAAGCACCGTACCAAGCGACTGAAACCAGACCGGATCCGCAATGCGCCTGATAAACTCATCCGAACCGTATTCCTCGATGAGAACGCGGACTATTTGCCGACCAAGCGCCACCATGCGTCGGAAAAGCCACGGCGGGCATTGGCCGGTATCAAGTCCGAAGGAAGCAACGCCGCGACTGATCATATATATAGTATATATGATCGCTCTCGAAATTCCTAAGCACCGCCGGAATCATCGCCGGAACCATCCCGTTCAAGCTCCAAACAGACCGAATTGATGCAGTAGCGCTTGCCGCCCTGGTCGGCCGGGCCATCATCAAACACATGGCCCAGATGGGCGCCGCAGCGGCGACACGCGACTTCGGTGCGGTGCATGCCGTGGCTTTCATCCGGACGCAATTCAACATTCTCCCTATTTGCCGGCTGAGTGAAACTCGGCCAGCCGGTGCCGGAATTGAATTTCGTATCGGAAGAAAAAAGCTCTGCGCCGCACCCCGCGCAACGGTACCTGCCCTTCGCGTGCTCGTTCCAATAATCGCCGCTGAAAGGTGCCTCGGTTCCGCCATCGCGCATGACGCGCTGGCGCTCCTGCTTCATCATTTCTTCATCTGAATTCATAAAAAACGAAGAGCGCTTAAATCAAGCCGCCGATATCCCGGATCGTAAGGAGAATCATGAGCACGATGAGAAACGCGAAACCAATCCCGTTGATCCATGTTTCGAACCGTTCGGGAACCGCCGAACCCTTTATTTTTTCAAGAAGCGCCATAACAAACCGTCCGCCGTCGAGCGCCGGAAACGGAATCAGATTGACGACCGTCAGATTGATCGAGATGATGCCGAGGAACTGCACCAGGTACGTAAAGCCGATGCGGCCGACTTCCTCGGCGGTGCTCACGATGCCAACCGGGCCGACGACGCCCGGCATAAGCGACGCATGGCCGAAAAGCTGCACGATGAGCTGCCAAAAAGACGAAACAATGACGCCCATCAGGAGCACCGAACTCATAAATCCGTCGCGCACCGCCGGGAGCGGCGCCTCCGGCGGCGCACCGCCGCCGTCGAGCGCGATTCCGATCGCGCCTTGGCCGGGCGGAGGCGAAACGCGCGGCGTTACCGCGATGTCGATCTCACGGTCGCTTCGAAGCACCGCCACGGTCGTCGTCGCGCCCCGGTGGGCATTCACGTAATCGATGAAACTTTGCGCGCTCGTATAGCCCTTCAACACGTCTCCCGCCTGAAAACCGGCGGCCTGCGCCGGCGAGCCGGAGGCAACCTGCGTGACAACGACCGTTTGCGGCGTTCCCGTCATAAGAGCAATGGATATTAAAAACCATCCGAGCAGAAAATTGACGAAAACGCCGGCGAGCATAATAATACTTTTCTTCCATGCCGGCTGACTGTAAAAGAGGCGGCTTTCGTCCGCGGGAGCGGACGGCGCCGCCGGCGCCTCCGATTCCGCCATCCCGCTTCGCTCCCCGCCAATCCGAACGAATCCACCGAACGGCAGCCAGTTAAAACTGTACTCGGTTTCACTATTTTTCGGCCGGATGGCGAATATCCGCGGCGGGAATCCAAATCCAAATTCGTCCACCTTTAAACCAAATGCTTTCGCCGCAAAAAAATGTCCGGCTTCATGGCCAAGAACGAGGAGCGACAGACCCGCAACGACGATGATGAAAATCAGCATTGATTCAGTGTACCGCGACGCGGGGCGATGGCGCAAACGAGCTGCCGCGCGGACAGGAAACCGCCGCCGCGGGAAAACACCGCGCTACGAGCGCAGTCGGCGGACAATTTCGTCTTCCACGATCTGACGATCCTGGCCGTATTTGAGACGCGAGTATTCCTTCATTTTCGCTGCGCGGTCACGATCACCGCCGGTCCGTGACGTCCCGAGGGTCCGAAGATTGAACGACCGCGCCGTCATACCGTTGATGAGAAGCTTCGCATAAGCATTGAAATTGTCGATGTTCACGAGGTCATTCTTGTCGAACTGCGGGGTAAACTGTTTTTCGAGGAATTCGGCATCCTGTACGCCGACGCGGAACGCCAGCATCGATCCGACGTTGCCGAACACCGAATCGCGGATTTTATCCGTCAACTGGGCGATGAACTGATGCGCGACGGTAAGGTTCAGATGATACTTGCGCGCCTCCGACAAAATGGTAGAAATCGAATCGGTCGCAAAGTTTTGAAATTCGTCGATGTAGAGATAGAAATCCCGGCGCGTCGATTCCTCCGCATCAACGCGGGAGAGCGCCGCCATCAGAATCTTTCCGGTGAAAATCAAGCCGAGGAGCGACGCGTTCAGATCGCCGATCCGGCCCTTGGACAGATTGATGAGGAGAATCTTACCCGAATCCATCGCTTCCCTGAAATTGAAAGCTGACTTCGGCTGGCCAATGATGGGTCGCACGTAGTCGTTCGAAATAAAATTGTTGAATTTCGAAGTGATATAGGGAGTCATATTCGCGAGCGACGCCTCGCCGCCCGCCTTCACGGCCTCTTTTTCCCAGAAATCGACGACGACCGCGTTATGGATGCGCTCCAGCTTCCGCGCCCGCCACGCCGCATCGGTGAAAACGCGCGGCACCTCGATGAGCGTCGCCGGCTCGTTCGCCATATCTTCCATAAGAAGCAAAAGCGCATTCCGCATATACTGTTCGAACATCGGCCCCATCGTTTCCTGCGAAAACAGCTTGTTGAAAATATTCTGCATTTCGTTCACGATGAACGTTTTTTCCTCGGGGCGCTCCGGATTGAAATCGAGCATATTGAGGCCGAGCGGGCGGGCGAGATCGCCGGGATTGAAATGAATGACGTCATCGAGACGTTCCGGCGGGATGAGTCCGAGCGCGTTATCGACGAGGTCGCCGTGCGGATCGATGATCGCAAGACCCCTTCCCGACCGGATGTCCTGCATCACCAGATCACCGATCAGCACCGATTTTCCGGTGCCGGTCTGACCGATAACATAGAGGTGGCGGCGGCGATCATCGCCAAGCAGATACGCGTGGCGCGCCTGGCCCTGAAATATGCTGTCACCGACGAGCAGGCCGTCTTTCGGAAGATTTTCCGGCGGCGGAGCTTCCTTTGATTTAAGCCATTTGACCCGCGGCGTTTCCGTCGTCGAAATTGGCAGGTGGTAAAAACTCGCAATCTCCTCGGCCGACAGAATCATTTTTCGGCCGCTATCGAAATTCCGGTAGATAAATTGGCGAATCAGCTTTTTCGGATTGCGGGGTTTTACCACGCGAAATTCGTTCCGCATCGGCGCGCCGAACTGGCTAAATCCGGCGCCGAGGCCCGCCAGAATATCGTCGGCCTGAAACTGCGATCCTGCCGAAGCGATCAAGCGTACGTTGACCTCAAAGAGCGGCTTCGTAAGCTTCGCCGTGAGCGCCTTCACCGCTTCATCGTCGATCACGCGGTCCCGTTTTTCCTCCTCTCTCTTTTCTTTCGATTTGGGAGCGAACACTTCCGTGACGTTTTCCACCGAAACAAGTGCGCCGCCGAGCGCTTTTTTGAGCGACTCGCCCTTTTTCAGACGTTCGATGGCATGCTGAATTTCCTTGCGGACGCCGGACGATGCCGGCTGCATGACAAGCTGCATCGCCGCCCCTTCGCCGATTTCATTAATCTTCGCGAAGGAACCGATGATCGATTCGAAGGAGTCAACGCCGATCTCGGCGTACGTTTTCACGGGCAGGAGGTACGATTCCTTGAGCGCAACCGAAGCCGCAACCGTCGCACCATTCGCATTAAACACGTTAAAATCGTCGCGGACGATGTCAACCGAAGCGCCGTTCCAAAGCCCCTGAAT
>JAJXYP010000080.1 GCA_021780545.1 bacterium | reverse complement strand
AAAATAGAATTCGGGGCCGTGGTATAATATGGGTATGGATTTCGCGCCGATCTATCTTGTCCAGCGCTTTATTTTCCGGATCGGCGATTTTTTCCACCACTGGTATGTCGATGGGAGTCGGCGGTTCGCCGCGCTTTATATAGATCAGCTGCGGAAAGTAGACGTCATATTTGCGCTCGCGATTACCATACGTTATTTTTTTCAGCCGCTGTACCGCGATTATAGCGTGATTGGCCGGATCCTCGGCGTCGTGTTTCGAGTCGGTCGGATTCTTTTCGGCGCCTTCGTCTATATTCTGATCACGCTGTTTTTTGCATTGGTCTATCTGGTCTGGCTTGCAATTCCGGCGGCACTGCTTTGGTTCGCGGTGCGCGGGGCGATACGGTGACTATGGAAACCGAACCGGATAAAACACAGGCGGGTTTTTTCTTCGATGATCCGCGATTGCGCATGAGCGTCGCGGGCCGCCTGTTGGTTCGCGTTGCGGGTTGGGTCATGTATCTCGTGCTGATTGGGGCGACGATTGCGCTCCTCGTTTCGGGAATCGGAGCGCTGCGGGCTGCCGGTGTGTTGCTGGCGCTGATCGTTATCGATTTCATCGAGCATCGCGGCGAAGGAGATGTTCCTATTTCGGAATTACGCCCCCTCCTGGAAACTCCGGGCAGGAAGATTAATCTGGCGGATGTTATGAGGCCGGCGACTTTCACGGCGCTTGAGCGGGGATTCGATGCGGCGCTCATCGCCGGCAGGCCGTTTTATCTGGAAGTTGCCGAGCGGCTTATTGATTTGCCCGAGGTGGAGCAGGGTTTGGTGCGGCTCGACGTGCCGTTAAAAGATTTTAAACAGAAGCTTGATGAATTAGCATCAAACACTCCGACTCAGGCGGCTCCGGCCCGATTGGCGCCCGGCCAGGCGGCGCCCGTCGCGCCCGGCCAATTGCCGGCGGTCGCTTCGCCGGCTCAAACCGGCTCAGCCTTCCCGTCGGGCAAGAGCGCGCATCTTGCGGCGGCGGAGCGGTTGGTGTTGGCATCCTTCGCGCAGGCGCTTGCCGCCGGGCATAATTTTATCGAACCGGCAGATTTATTCTCGGGACTCCCCGGAGTTCATGATGATGCGATTGATCGCCTGTTTAATCTTTATTCCGTGGACGCCGGCGATATCGAGCGCGCGCTGATATTAAGCGCGGAATCCCGCCGCTTGCGCCGTCCGAAGCTCCTCGGCGGATTTGTTTTTGAAGCGCACCGCCGCATCCCGCACCGCGTGATGAACCGAGCTTGGACATCCCGGCCGACGCCGATCCTCGATCGCTACGGGGAGGATTTTACCGATCTGGCCCGCGAAGGACAAATCGGCTTTCTGGTCGGCCATGGTGAAGAATACAATCTCCTGGTCGAAACGCTGGCGCGGCCGACGAATCCGAACGCGCTTCTCATCGGCGAGGGCGGCATCGGCCGGGAATCGATCGTGAAACATTTGGCGTTCCGCCTGCTGAAGGACGACGTGCCGCGGGCGTTGTTCGATAAGCGAATCGTATCGCTCGAGTTGCAGAACGTGGTTGCGGGAGCGACGCCCGACATCGTGAACGACCGCCTGAAAGCCATCGTTGGGGAAATCGAGATAGCCGGGAACGTCATCCTTTATATTCCAGACATCCACAATCTGGTAAAAACCGCGGGCACCGCGTATCTTTCGGCCGCCGACGCGCTGATGCCGGTCATCATGAACAGCGAGTTCCCGATAGTCGGTACGACCTATCCGAAGGAATTCAAACAGATTATCGAGCCGCGGAGCGACTTCACGGCGGCATTCGAAATGATTCCGGTCGGTGAAATTTCAGAAGAGGATGCGGAGCGCGTGCTAACCTACGACGCACTGATCCTCGAACAGAGCTCCGATATTACGGTCAGCTTTGGAGCGGTTAAGCGGGCGGTGCTTCTCGCCAAGAAATATCTTCACGATAAATTCTTGCCAATGAGCGCGGAGGAACTCCTCAAAAGCGCGATTATCGAGGCCGAACGGCGCGGCGATAAAACCCTGGGGCCGGATCTCGTCATTAAGGCCGCGGAAGCGCGCACAAAGATTCCAATCCATGAAGCCGCAGACGACGAAGCGGGACGGCTGCTCAAAATGGAGGAAACGATACATGAGCGGCTGATCGGCCAGGACGAAGCTGTTCGGGCGATCGCGACGGCGCTCCGCGAATACCGGAGCGGCCTTGCCCGCAAAGGAGGACCGATCGCGAGCTTCCTGTTCGTGGGGCCGACGGGCGTCGGCAAAACGGAGCTCGCGAAGATTCTCGCTGATGTACAGTTCGGCTCGGAAAAAATGATGTCGCGGTTCGATATGACGGAGTACCAGGACAAGGCGAGCTATGTCCGCTTTATCGGATCTCCCGACGGCTCGGTCCGCGGTGCGTTGACGGACGCCGTTCTTGGGAAGCCATACAGTTTGGTTCTCCTCGACGAGTTCGAGAAGGCATACCCAGACATCCTGAACCTTTTCCTGCAGGTCCTTGACGACGGCCGGCTGACCGACAGCCTTGGCCGCGTCGTCGATTTCACGAACACCATCATCATCGCCACGTCAAACGCCCATTCTGACATTATCAATGAAGCGCTTGCCAAGGGCGAGTCAATGGCGGACATCGCGGAGTATCTGAAATCGCGCCTTGTCGACGTGTTCAAGCCGGAATTGATCAATCGGTTTTCAAAAATCATCATCTTCAAGAATCTGGTGCCATCGGAGCTGGCGCAAATCGTGACGCTCAATATGGCGGAACTCGGCGAAACCCTGAAGGGTCGCGGCATCCATCTTGAAGTTGATCCGGCCGCCGCTGCGCAGATTGCCAAGCTTGGTTATGATCCGGCGTTCGGTGCCCGTCCGCTCCGTCGCGTGATAGAGGAAAAAATCCGGGCGCCGCTTGCGGAGGCGATCCTCTCCGGCACGGTTATAAAAGGAGGCCGCATCCGCCTGGTTTTTGAAAACAACGAGTTTGGATTCAGGAACGATTCCGCGGCAGGGGCATAGCGTTGCCGACCGTCGCCCGACGTTTACGCTTCGCCGAAGAGGTGGTAGTGATAAACAATCAGAAGATAGGCTCCCGCGAGCAGGAAGAACCCGGCGAGGCCGGCTCCAATGGCCGGTTTCGGCCCGATGCGCGGCGCGAGGAAGGCGACGAGTACCATGTAGGGCACCCAGGAAATGATGGTGCCGACAAGAACGAACCACGCATGCTGGCCGACGGCAGCTCCGCCGCGGGATTCACCGATGAAGAAATAGGCGACCAGCGTGAAAACGGGTATGAGCGTCGCAAATCCCGAGAGCATGCGGGACCCGTTTTCCTCGAGCGCAACAATAAGCGCCGTAAAGACGCCCCCGGTGAGGAAATAAACAAAATAGCTTTTAATCTCAGCCCACATGCGATACCTAATCCACGCGGATTTTAAGCTTCTTGGTCTTCTTCCGGTTGACCTTCGGCAGGCGGATGGTCAGGACGCCATTCTTAAAAGTAACGTCGGCGCTTTCGGGATCAACTTCTTCGGGTAGGATGATGGACCGGGCGAAGCGTCCCCAGTAGCACTCTTGGTACAGGTAATCGCGGCCGCTTTCCGCGGATTCATGCATCCGGGATCCTTTGATTGACACAGAATCCTCAGTGACGTTGATGTCGATATCTTCCGGGCGGACGCCGGCAATCGGGGATTCGACGATGATGTCGTCCGGCGTCTGGCAAACATCGACGGTCAGCTGGCCTTCGGGTTGGGTATTTTCGAAAATATCATTCTTTACCGCCGACATCCGTGTTTTGGCGAGCTCGATTTCATATCCGTCACCTCCTTCGGCGCCCTTTCGTCCAAATCGTGAAAAAAGTCCCATAATAAAAATTTATAATCTGGCTGTTTCTATTCAGTATAAGGCATTTATCTTGGCGCGCAATCGGATGAAATCCACAGGGGTGATGCGGGGATTCGTTTTCCCCGCAGCATCTTTTCGTGTTGAATAATGATTTATCCACAGATAGTCAAATATGGATTCTCTATAATGAGAGTAAGGATATCGAGTATCGATTTTTGGCAAATATCGACCATCGAGATGCCCGATTTTCCTAGATTTTTATGGCAACAGACGGGAAGAAGGAAGCGAAGTATATTACCTTAAAGGAAGCGTCGAAAATGACGGGTTACAGCCCGGATTATTTGGGGCAGCTGATAAGAAAGGGCAAGCTTGAGGGCAAGCAGGTTTATCTGAATGTTGCCTGGATGACGACCGAGGAGGCGGTCGCGGAATATCTGGAGAAAAACAACAAGACCGGCGGAGCGGGATTTTCCGATTCCGCAAAAACCGGATTTCGGCGATGGTGGGTGAGTCATAGTTCGGGTGAGGCGGTGATCCGGATGGCGCGCCGAATCGTGTATGTCTGCATCGCGGCGCTTGGCGCGCTCTGTCTCTTTTTGGCGTATGCGGTGGTCGTCAACATAATGCGCGCTTTAGGAAAATGAGACGACCGGCTCCTCCGCCGCTTCCCCCGCCGAAATACGTCCGGGACGTTATTGCTCCGTCCGGTCTGCCGGATTTTGAATCGCGAAGCCGCCGGGGGAATTTTGGCGTCGGCGGGATGATGGCGCTTTTCCTGATTGGAGCAGTGACGCTCAATACGAGCGCTGTCTTCGCCGACACGGCGACTTCGACGTCAGCCATGGGGCCAGGGACGGGCACCGTATCGGGATCTGCTCCGGCAGCCGCGCCGCTTATCGCATCCGATCAGCCTCCCATACCGGCGCCCGCTTCTTCGACGCCCATATCCAATACGGCTTCGCCGCCGGCTTCCACTTCGACTCCGGCTTCTTCCGGCGGCAGTGTATCAATTACGGACGCAACCGGCACATATTTATCGGCATCGACTTCGACTTCGAGTATTGTTCCGACGTCAACATCGCCCGAGGCGACGTCATCGGCGATCGCGTCAACCGCAAGCTCAACAGCTCCATCAGCGGCCCCGGCCCCGGCTTCGACTTCAATGCCGATGGCAACCAGCACCACCCCTACCTCGTCGCAGATATTAACCCCAACGCTTTCTTCGGCCCCGGATGGTTCGGTTCCGGGCAGCGGATTATCACCGACCGGCGCGACGTCGACCAGTTCCGGCGATACAGCCGCCACAACGACAACCGGCGGCCCGGTCGCAACCAGCACGCTTGAAGCCACTGGCACCGTTATCATTTCCGGTGCGGCAGCGACATCATCCGCGACGGCGTCATCGTTGTCGGCTACCTCTACGGCGCCAGCAGCACCGTCACCCCAGTCATCGCAGCCGCCCCAGTCGATGGCTGCCGCTGTGGCGACGACCACTTCGCCTATTGCATCGAATCTGTCGATGCCGGTCCCGACGACAACCACCACTCAAGCCCCGCCAATTGCGGTGAGCGTCGATCAATTGAAGGCGCAAATCCGGAGCCAGCTTGAAGACCAGCTGCAGTTAGCGTACAACGCTCAGCTTAACGCGGCGCTCGCGGCGCAGCAGGCGAAACTCACCGCCACCGAACAGTCCGACGAGAACCAAATCCGGAGCGACCTGACGGCGCAGATTTCAAAACAGCTTCGCGCCGGATGCCTGACGTTCGATGATGGAAGTTATTTTTGCGTGAATCAGGCGTCGTCGTCATCGGGAACCTTTGCGCCGCCACCGGCGTACGCGAGCGTCTATGCCGCGAAAGACCCGCAGAACGGGAGCCAGCAGATTTTCATTCAGCAGAGCGGCCGTGTTTCGCAAATCACCCATACGGCGTACGACAATATTCTGCCGGTTTCTAACCAGGATAAAACGCTCGTCGTCTGGCAGGGGCTCGTGAACGACCGGTGGCAGATTTTCGTTTACGATGTTTTGACCGGCGCGACGCAGATGCTCCCGGGCGGCGGATCGAACAATATCAATCCGACAATCGCCGGAAGCCGGATCGCGTGGCAGGGATGGGATGGGGCTTGGCAGATTTATCTTGCTTCGCGCGGCGCTGACGGGTCGTGGCGGACGAGCGAGGTGACGCACGGATCGCAGGCAAATGTCGAGCCGCAGCTTGCCGCCGGATTGCTCGCGTGGCAGGCGTATCAGGGCGGAACCTGGCAGATATTCGTCGACGATCTCGCAACGGGAGCCATTTCGCCGGTTGGTTCGGGCAGCGGAGCCAATACGGATCCGCGGTTCCTGCTTACCTGGAATAGCGAAGAGAACGGCGCGCAGCAGGCGTACCAGTACGACGTCGCATCCGGCGCGGTGTCGCCTTTCGGCGCGCCTGCGCCGCTTCCCGCTCCGGCGCCGCTTCCTACGCCGCCCGCCGAGAAGAACAGCGCCACGCTTCCTGTCGCCGGATCGTCGACCTCCACGCCGTCAACGTCGAAATCGTCCGGCGACGGCAGTG